>DASYAZ010000027.1:0-2846 GCA_036501085.1 Pseudonocardiaceae bacterium
CCCCCCCACCGCCACCTTTATCCATGGCTACTGACCGTCACCAGCCCCAGCACCAGCGGTGGTTCCGGTCGTCCCACCACCGGTGCCACTGGCGCCGGCGGTACCAGCGGTGACCGTCGTGGTCCTTCTCGTGGTGTTCGCGTCCACCATCTCTGTCCCCGTAGCCGATCGCGAAGATATCCGAGACCCTCATGACTGCCCCTTCTCCCTTTTCCTGACAGCTCTTCCCCGACGTGTGGGAGTGACCCGGTGATGAAAATCGCAGGCAGAAAAGAACCAGCTGGCCTGACGGCCGCTTGTGGCGTATTTCCTGAGATGGCGGTCGCCTGGTTGTCACACCTGGCGGCAGCCCCCGAGATGACGTTGTTCTTGCTGCCAGATTTCGGCAGGTGTTTGGTTTCTTCAGCCTGCGGTTGCTACCATTGGCTCTCCCTTAGCGGTCGGGTGGGCTCTCGCCCCCCGAGTGACCCCGCCCAGCGGAACTGACCATTCGTTCAGCTGTCGCGTGGCGCTCACCTGGAATAGATAGTTTTCGGCGCCACTTTCGATACCTGTTTGGGTGGCAGACCACCCTTTAGGTCTAATATAGCTCCGATTAATCTTACGGAACGTCGACCATTGATGACCCGTGGTGATGACGGTCGACCGCAGCGCGCGGCTGGCGTATCCGGCGCAACCGGCGAGCCGCGTGCGCTACGGCGAGCAGGATGAGCGCCATCGAGCCAGCCGCGTGCCACGGTATTGCCGCCGCGGAGATGCTGTCGGGACCTGCCCACTGCACGAACCCCGAGACCACCACCAGCACAGCGCACCCGATCAGGGCGGTGCTGGCCACTACCCGCCGCCGGTGCCGGTCGGAGCGTAGGAACGCGCGGTAGATCCGGCGACGGCGGGCCACATGCGCGGCGGTGAGTGCCATCCAGACCGCCCCCGTAACGATGTGCGGCACCGGCAGCGGGATCGTCAGGAACGAGGCCAGCAGCATCCCGAGGGCGCCGAGCTCCAGCAGGAGCCGCTTCACTGGACAGCCTCCCGGGCGGCTGGCTTGTGCCCCCGGGATCGCTCGGTTACCGGCAGCACCAGCGAGGCCACCAGCAGCAGGAATGCCACGGTGAACAGCACGAATCCCAGCGTGTGGGTGTACTCCCACTGCGCTCGCAGGGAGGGGAACCCGTCGGGCACCTGCCCGGGTGGCACCGCCCGCAACCGCGCGTTGACTGGTGCGATCAGGGCGAGCCAGCTGACGAGCGCGGCCAGCTGCAGCACCGCGGCCGCCCCGGTGAGGCTCACCACGGTCCGCCCGCAGTGCCGAACCGACCAGGTCAGTGCGGCGGCGGCACCGATGGAGCCGACGTAGACCGCAGCGCCGAGTGTGCCGAACCAGAAGTAGAGCGTGTTGGTCAGCTGCATGTAGAGCTGTGGCGGGTAGCCGAAGCGCGGGCCGAGCTCCAGCACGTGGGCGAACTCCAAGCCCATGGTCAGCGCCACCAGCAGCACGGTCACTACCTGGGTGGTACGGGCGGTTCGGGTCATGCCACCAGCGTGCGCGCGGGAGCAGGCGCGGCGGATCGGCCACGCGACGGATCAGCTCTCGGTCTCCCGGCGGAGCACGCCGTGCCGCCACGCATGCACCGCGGCCTGGGTGCGATCGGCCAGCCGCAGCTTCATCAGGATTGCGCTGACGTGGGTCTTCACTGTCTTCTCCCCGATCACCAGGCGATGGGCGATCTCGGTGTTGGACAGTCCCGCACCGAGCAGCCGCAGCACCTCCAGCTCCCGTTCGGTCAGGTCGCGCAGCGCGTTGGGCGCGTCCGGCCGGCCGCTGCGCAGCTCGGCGACCACCCGGGCCGCCACCCTCGGGTGCAGTACCGCCTCCCCGGACGCGGCGGCCCGCACCGCGGCGGCCAGTTCCTCGGGGCTGACCTCCTTGAGCAGGTAGCTCAGCGCTCCGGCGTGAATGGCCGGGAAGATGTCGGCATCACCCTCGTGCGAGGTCAACACCACCACCCGGGTACCGGGGCAGTCCCGGGTGAGCCGGCGGATGGTCTCCACTCCGTCGATCCCGGGTAGCTGCAGGTCGATGACGGCGACGTCGGGGCGGTGCTCGCGGGCCAACCGCACCGCTTCGGCACCCTCCCCCGCCTCGGCGACTACCGACAGGTCGGGCTGGGTGGACAAGTAGCCCACGATGCCGCGGCGCACCAGCGGGTGGTCCTCCGCCACCAGAATGGTGATCACAGCTGGGTCGCCGGGTAGCGCGCGGTGACGATGGTGCCCTCGCGGCCGGAGCGCACGTCCAGCGTGCCACCCCGCTCGGCCAGGCGTTCCCGCATCCCCCGCAGGCCCTGGCCGGGCCGGGTCGAACCCGTAGCCGTCGTCGGTGATCTCCAGCGCGGCCTCCCGGCCGGTCCCGTTCAGCGTGATGGCCACCCGGTGGGCCCCGGCGTGCCGGGCGACATTGGTCAGGGCCTCGATCGCCACCAGTAGCAGCGGCTCGGCCGGCAACGGCGTGCCGGCGTGCACCGTGAGATCGGCGGCCACTCCGGTGCGTTGCGACCAGCCGGCGAGATGCTCCCGCAACGCCGGGACCAACTCCCGCTGGGGTGGACGCACGTGCTCGATCACCGCGCCGAGCTGGCGCGCCACGATGGCCACCGCCTCGGCGGCAGCGTCGAGGTGCGCATCGGGACCGAGCCGGGAGCGCGCGCTGGCCAGCTCCAGGGCAGCGACGAACGCGTGCTGCTTCACCGAGTCGTGCAGCTCGCGGGCCAGCCGCAGCCGTTCCGCATCAGCGGCGAGGCGCTCGGCGCTGCGCCGGGACGTGGCCAGCTCGCGGGCGAGCGTGG
>DASYAZ010000028.1:0-22815 GCA_036501085.1 Pseudonocardiaceae bacterium
TCGCGCGGGGACCAGTGAGGAGGAGCGCCAAGCTACCGCAGAGGTGGCTCGCATCGATCAGGACAACACACAGTGGCTGAGCCACGTTGTCGATCGCCACGGCTGGCCCGGCCTGGGTCTTGTCGGCAGGCAGGGTGCCGCCGCAGCCTGGTTGCTAGCCCAGCACGCCGATCGTGAACCGGATTTTCAGCGACGGTGCCTGGCACTCATGACGGCCATGCCCGCTGGTGAGGTGGAGCCCGGCCACGTCGCCTATCTCACCGACCGGGCCCTGCTCGCCGAAGGATCCCCCCAGCTCTACGGCACCCAGATCCAGCGAGTGGAAGGTGTCCACCAGCCCTGTGACCTGGCCGACCCCGACAGCGTCGATGAGCGCCGGGCATCCATGGGCCTCGAATCCCTGGCCGACTACCTCCGCCACTTCCTCGAATGATCCGTGACGAATCATTCCGGCTGGCAGGTGATGTGGCTGGCGCCGGGCAAGACCCGGCATCGGTTCGCGCGGTGCTCGCCACCCAGGGTGGCGTAGCTGTTCCACTGGTCGGTTGACCCGACGCGGCGCTAGCTGGTTCTCTCCGAGAACGGCTGGTCATCGATGTGCTACCTGCAGCGGCTAGGCACAAGGTCGATCCGATGCTCATGCGGGGTCACGGTAAACCGCCAGCGGTCCGCGCTCGGGCTGCCTTGATCCACCCACCACTGGAGCGCGGCTTCCACTTCGTCCCACAGCCGCCGGGGACCGAACTGGTGGACCGTGTATGGGGGTCCACTGTCGTGGTCGTAATGCAGTCGCGCCCACGACCCGGAGGTGTGGTCCGCCAACCGCAGTATTCCATCTTTACTGTCCGGGTCGGCCGACGGGAAGTAGTCTGAGCGGCAGCCAGAAACCCTGGTACCGATCGCGATTACCGCGCCACGTGAATAACTACCGCTCGCTACTTCAGCCGGATGGATTTCCGTCTCACTCATATCGGCGTGCTCGTAGTCACTGGTATCAGTGATGACCCGCCGGCGACGGTGGGCGCGCTGATCTCTCAACATCATAAAGCTCGCGTCGCCGACGGCGTTCCCGGTGGCAATGCCGCCCTCCCCCACCGTAAAAGCAAGCAGCAATCCGTAGTAGTTCAGCACCCAGGAAGGCGCCACAATCCGTCCACCGGGACGCGTCTGTTTCACCCACTCATACGGTAGGTATTTCGAGGCTACCGTGGCGATCACACGGTCGTACGGAGCACCGGCCCGGTTTCCCAGTGCCCCATCTCCGGTAATTGCCCGCACTCCGCCGAACCCTGCGTCCGACAAGGCTTTCCGCGCATGCGCGGCGACCTCGACATCGATCTCGATGGTGGTCACCCGCTCAGCTCCCAGACGATGAGCGAGCAGCGCCGCATTCCACCCGGTGCCAGTGCCGATCTCGCACACCCGTTCCCAACCATGGATGTCCAGATGGGTGAGCATCGCGGCAACCACCTTCGGCATGCTCGCCGAACTGGTGGGCAGATCGCCCGCGTCGCCCGGACCGACTGGATGACCGTCGTCAACCTGGGTGACGACGGAATCCTTGCCGGACGCCAGTTCGAGCCACCGGTCCGGCTCGTCGGCCCGCCGCACGGGTCGCATCACGTCACCGACCTCGCGCCAGATGAGATCCGGAATGAACCATTGCCGGGGCACCGCGAGGAACGACGGACGCCAGTCAGGTGTTAGATCGCCGCTCGCAATGAGTTCGTCGGCGCATCGTTCGTCCATGCCTCACTTGCCTCGCTTACCCGGCTTGGGCTCGCGCACGGTATCCGGGTCGATTGGGCCTTGGCCGTCGGTATCCCGTTTTTCCTGGTCCTTATCCCTGTGCTGGCTACCCTCATTGCCGCGCCTGTTACTCTCTTGATCTTCCATGGTGCCATCCTCCGTTACCGGTGATTACGTGCGCTGAGTCAGCATCGGCTGCTCGCCCACCAGCTGAGGACTACCGGAGTTCATGGCCTGCTGCCGATGTGCCCGGCGAGGGCGTGCGCTGCGTCATCGGCGATCAGCACCCCGAGACCAGCCACCCCATGCGGGTAGAGCACCCACCCGCGACGGCCCCTGTCCCGGATAGCGACCACGGTGCACTGGCCGCTGCCGTCGATGCGGCGTCCTTCCACCGCGCACCGCTCCTGCTCGCCATACGGCAACTGATGCGGTCCCGCTGGCTCTGCCGACAATGCCACTGCGACCTCGTCCTCCATGGTGGTACTGCCGGCCGCCCGCACCATGCGGCAAGGCGGGCAGCCGGCAGAGCTTCGTGACGACGTCGAACTTCGTCTCACCCAGCACGACGCTGAGAGGCTACTATTCACAGACCGAGCTGACTAACGCAACGGTGGACGGCAGATATCGCCCGAACGAACTAGTCACAGCTCGTCGTTGACTAGCGGAGTCTGCTGGGCCACCCTTGGACGCGATCAGCTCCTCTGGAAGGGATCCACGATGGCTCGACTTGTCCAGCTCCGAAGTCTGTGCAACCACGGCAACAAATGCCCCATCCTGCACTACAACCTGATAGCGACGAGTTCCTCATTCAGGGCTACACCGTCACCGACCCGCAAGTTCTTGCCGAGCTGAACCTGCCGCCCGGGCACACCGTGGTCCGTGTCCCTACCTACCTGCTACCGGAACTGCCACACGATCCCGCCGCCTGCGACGTGCTCGTTCAAGGCCACGAGGTGAACAACGTCGAGCTGCTCGCAGAGCTAAACCTGCCCCCAGGGGAGACGGTGGTCCGAGTCTCAGCCCGTTTGCTGCCAGCTCTGCGGAAGGAGCCCCAGCCATGCTGACCGACGCCGAGTTCGAAAAGATCATGAACTCCGCCCATCATTCCCTGTTCCGCCTGGAAACGCTGGACTGCTACGAGGTACCCATCGATGGGTTCCGACCTGTCGGTGTACTTGGCCGGTGGGGAGCAGCCGCACAACCCAGAGAAGCTGGCCTGGGAGGAGCACCTCAAGAACGAGCGGGCCGCTGGGATCTGGCGGCATCGGGTACACCTGATTGACACCACCGAAGGGTTGAACAGTTACCTGCGTTACTCGTGCGAGTGGGGCTACACCGCGACCACCGCCGCCGGTGAGGGTGTGCGCATCCTCGATCTGCCCGCCGCTCGTCGTCCTCCTGAGCTGACCGAGGTCGATCACGACTTCTGGATGATCGACGGGGAAAAGGTGGTGCGGATGCACTACAACGCTGACTCCACCTTTCATGCTGGAGAGTTGCTCGCCGCCGATCTCACACCTCGCTACCAGGCAGCTCGCGACGTCGCCTGGAAGATGGCCGAGGAGTTCACATCGTGGTGGGCAGCGCATCCGGAATATCATCGGGCGAACCAGCACGTCACCTGATACCCGAGAGGACCGCTTGAGTCGCCCCGCGCGCCGCTCCGATGAGCTGTCCACCACCCTGCGCCAGCTGCGATCCGCCGCTGATTTGTCCGGTATGGAGGCCGCGCGGCGCGCGGGCTATTCCCAGCCCAAGATCTCCCGCTTCGAGACCGCCCGGCAGGTGCCCACCACCGAGGAGATCCACACGCTCTGCCGGGTGTACGGCGCCGCTAACGAGGTACTGGACCGGCTGCTGGAACTCGCCGCCGACCTCACTGGAGGCACCGTTCGGGGTCGGACCGTGCTCTCCCATGGCGCCCGCTACATGCAGCGACGAATCGGGAAGATCGAACAGGCCTCCGAACTGGTCCGCAGCTTCACCCCCACCATCGTCGATGGGCTGCTGCAGATCCCTGAGTATGTGCGTGCCATGGGATCCTGCGAGATGGCTGGTGAGGAGCTGGACGCCTTCGTCGCCTCCCGTATCGAGCGGCAGCAGATCCTGGACACCGACCGCCAGTTCGAGTCGATCATCACCGAGGGGGCGCTGCGCTGGCACGTGGGCTCTCCGCAGGTCATGGCTGCCCAGATGGAGCACCTCATCGAGGCCACTTACCGGCCCAACCTGCGGCTGGGCATCATCCCGTGGACCACGCCGGTGCATTCCCCCGCGTTGCACTGTTTCACCATCTTCGATGACCGGGCGGTGATCGTGGGCACCGAGACCGCGACCGCGATCATCACCGACCCCGATGACATTGCCGACTACGACACGCGGCACGCCTTCTACACCCAGTACACCGTCGTCGGCGACCCGGCCCGCGCGCTGCTCACCAGACTCGCGCAGGACTACCACAACCTGACCTGACCGCGGAGCAGGCGCCATCGTCTTCCGGAGTGGGACGCTCCCGGCCGATCCCTCGGTCATGAAGGTCGGCTCTCAGCGGAGGGGTTGATCGGGCTCATCGAGCCAGTACGTCTGACCCCTCGGCCCCAATGACAGGCCGAACCGATCGTGGGACGGCCGTCCTTGGTGCACCCACCACCGGTAGGCGAGCTCGACTTCGTCCCACAGCAGGCGCGGGCCCCACTGCTTGATCACGATGTCTGGTTCATCCGGGTCGACGGTGACGATCGCGCGCGATCCCGACCCCGCATCCTCGAAGCCGAGGGCGCGCCAGTAGCCGCGTTCCTCATCGATCTCGTACCAGGTGCGGCATTCCGGCACCTGCAACCCGATCGCGAACGAGCCGTCGAACGCCAGCACGGTGTGGCGCAACTCGGCGGGGCTGAGTTCGGTCGTTGTGATCACGTCCGGGTCGCCGTCGGGACCGTTGAGCAGACCCCCAATCCGTTGTTCCCGCAGCGGCATGAAAGACAGATAGACGCCCTTGGAGAATCGGCCGAGAGCCGTCCCGTCATCGTGGACCCGGAGCCGCATGAGCGCGCTGCGCTGGTAAGAGGTTCCCCACGGTGCAACCACCAGCGCACCCGGCCGTGCCTGCTCGATCCATGAATACGGCACCTTCCCGACGACCCCGCAGGTGGCCAGCACCCGGTCATAGGGCGCCCCGGGCGCGTGCCCCGCCGTCCCGTCCCCGCACACCATGGTGACCGGATAACCCGCGACCAGCAGGTTGCGGGCCGCCCTAGCGGCCAGCCTGCTATCCACCTCAACCGTGGTGACGCGGTCCGCGCCGACACGGTGCGCCAGGATCGCGGCGTTGTAACCGGTGCCGGTGCCGATCTCCAACACCCGCATCCCGTCGCCCACTTCCAGCGCGTAGAGCATAACCAGCATGACACTGGGCATGGACGAGCTACTCGACGCAATCCCGGAGCCCGGCCACGCGGTGCCTCCGTCATCGATCTGGGTGACGATGCAGCTGTCGGAGTAGACCCGTCGCATCCACTGACCGACGTCATGTTCCCGATCGATCGCCGCCAGCCGGCCGTGCTCATCCAGCACCCACAATTCGTCCGGAAGGAATTCGTGCCGGGGAACCGCGGCGAAAGCCGCGCGCCACTGCCGGGTCAGCAATCCGGTCTTATCCAGTTCGGCGACGAGCCGGCCGGTGTCACTCGTCCTCAGCCGTGCCATGCCTGCCACTATCGTCGTGCCGTCCTCGATATTCTTCTCATCGCCACCATGTTTACCCACTGGGGGACCTCCGACGACGTTCACTCGTTCGGGGATTCGGCGGCACCGTGACCACCCGGCGCAGGGCGCAGCGGGGCGCACCGGGACACTCGCCGGGTGCTCCACCGCTGGATAGCCGGGACCGCCCTTGCCGCCGCTGCCGTGCTTGCGGGGTGCGGTTCGCCGCCACCCGCCGCGGCTCCGCCAGGGCCACCGTTGCCACCGGCCGCCGAGCCGGCCCCGGCACCGGTGCCTCAGGCGGCACCGGCCGGGCGGACGGTGCCGGTGGGCGCCGGCCCGGAAGGTGTGGTGGTCGACCCGAAAACCCACATCGTGGCCGTCGGGGTGCGCGACCCGTTCGCGCTGACCCTGCTGGACGCCACCACCGGCGCGGTGCTGCGCACGATTCCGCTGCCGGGCGGCCTGCGGCACCTGCAGCTCGCCGGGCCGGGCGGACCGGTACTCGTCCCGGACGAGGGGTCCGACAAGCTGCTGCGGGTGACGCTGCCCGGTGGTGAGATCGGCTCCCAGGTCGCCACCGGGACGGTGCCGCACGATGCCACTCAGGCCGCCGACGGCACCGTGTTCGTCGCCAACGAGCTGGGCCACAGCGTGGTCGCGGTGCGCGGCGACCGGGTGGTGCACACCTTTACCGACGTCACCCAGCCCGCCGGGCTGGCCGCCGTGGGCAACCTCGTCGGCCTGGTCGACGTGCGGGAGAACACGCTGTCCATCTACGACGCGCAGCGGTTGCAGAAGGTGGCGGAGCTGCCCGCGGGCGCCGGGCCCACCCACGTGGTCGCCGATAAGCGCGGCCACCTCGCGGTCATCGACACCCGGGGCGGTGCCGTGCTGCTCTACGAGCTGAGCCCGGCGCCCCGCCAGATTGGGCGGGTGGAGCTACCCGGCACGCCGTACGGCGTCGCCTACGACCCGGTCCGGGATCGGCTGTGGGTGACGCTGACCGCGCTCAACGAGGTGATCGGGCTGAACCTCAACGCGACGGCACCCGTCCCCGCCAGCCCGCTGTCCACCGTTCGCCAGCCGAACACCGTCGCGGTGGATCCCAGCACCGGCCGGCTCTACGTCACCGGCACCGCCGAGGGGGTCCTGGAGATCATCCAGCCGTGACGTAGCGTGCGCGACGTGCGAATACTGATCACCGGCGGCGCGGGTTTCATCGGCTCGCACATCGCCGACACCCTCACCGCCGCCGGGCACTCGGTGCTGCTGCTGGACGCCTTCCTGCCGCAGGCCCACGGCGCCGGTGCCCCTCCCCGCTGGATTGCCGGGCACGAGCTGGTCCACGGTGACGTCCGGGACGCCGCACTGCTGGAGCGCCTGCTCTCCGATGTGGACGCGGTGTGCCACCAGGCGGCGATGGTCGGGCACGGGCTGGATCCCACCGATGCACCGGACTACACCGCCAACAACGACCTCGGGACCGCGGTGCTGCTGGCGGCCATGCACAAGGCGCAGCTGGGCCGGCTGGTGCTGGCCAGCTCGATGGTGATCTACGGCGAGGGCCGCTACGCCTGCCCGGCGGGCGACGGGATCGTCCCCGCTCCACCACGGCACGCCGAGGACATCGCGGCCGGGCGCTACGAGGTGCCCTGCCCACGTTGCGGTGTCGATCTCGAGCCGCTGCTGGTCGGCGAGGACGCACCGCTCGACCCGCGCAGCACCTACGCCGCCACCAAGCTGGCCCAGGAGCAGCTCGCTGCGGCCTGGGCCCGGCAAACCGGCGGTGGGGTGTGGGCACTGCGCTACCACAACGTCTACGGCTCCCGGATGCCCCGGGGCACCCCCTACGCCGGAGTGGCCTCCCTGTTCCGGTCCGCGCTGGCCCGCGGTGATGCGCCGCAGGTGATGGAGGACGGGCGGCAGCGCCGGGACTTCGTGCACGTCTCCGACGTCGCCCAGGCCAACGCGCTCGCCCTCAGCACACCAGCACCTGCCGGGCGGTGCGTACCGGTCAACGTCTGCTCCGGCGAACCGCACACCGTCGGTGAGCTGGCCACCGAGCTGGCCCGCGCGATGGGTGGGCCGGCCCCGGAGATCATCGGGGGTGCCCGGGCGAGTGATGTGCGGCATGTGACCGCCGATCCGGCTCGGGCCGCCGAGCTGCTCGGTTACCGGGCGCAGGTGTCCTTCACCGAGGGCATCACCCGGTTCGCCACCGATCCGCTGCGCGAGCCGGTCACCACGTCGTGAGCAGCAGGTGGTTGACGGCCAGCGCGAGCGCCGCCTGGCCGAGCAGCCACCAGCGGGCGTGCCGGGCCGGGAGCAGCCCGGCCCCGGCGACCAGCCAGACCGCGAAGGGCAGCCAGATCCGCTCCACCTCCGCCTTGCTCAGCCCGGAGACATCGGCGACCAGCACCGCCAGCGCGGCCGCCACGCAGAGCAGCACCAGCGCGCGCGGCGGTGCCTGCCCCGGGGTGAACACCCGCCGCAACCCGGCCACCCCAGCCGGCCCGAGCACGACGGCCAGGCACGCCAGATCGGCCCACACCCAGTAGCCGTACGGGCGGAGCAGGCCGTACTCCCCCGGCTGGTAGTAGCGGATCGTGACCTGCCGGTATCCCTCGAGCCACCAGAAGCCCGCCGCGGCGAAAACAGCTACCACCGCTGCCACGCCGGCACCGGCCACCAGTAACGGCGCGACGCGGCGAGCCGAGACGGCGACCGCGAGCGGGAACAGCAATGCCAGCACCAGGCCGTAGGACAGGAACAGGGTGGCGCCGAGCAGCAACCCCCCGGTGGCGGACGCGGCGAGCGCGGGGAGGTCGAGCCGCGGCCGGGCCGCACCCAGCGCGAGCAGCCCCACCCCCCAGGCGAGCACTCCGGCGAACAGCGCGTCCGCGGACACCCCGATCCAGATCGCGCCCGGGAACAGCACCCCGAAGGGCAGCGCGGCCCGGGCGATGGCCTCGGCCCCCAGCGCGCGCAGCGTGATCGCCACCGCCACCGCCGCCGAGGACCCGGCCAGCATGCACAGCAGTGCGGCGGGCACCCCGCCGGGCAACCCGATCCGCTCCAGGCCGACGAAGACCAGCAACGCCCCGGGGGGATGCCCGGCGACGTGGGTGGTCCAGGAATCCGGCTGCAGGCCCTGGATGTGCTCGGCGAAATGCCGCAACGTCGCGCCGATATCGCTCACCCGAGGGACGTCGTGCAGGTACTCGGTCGAGGTGGTCAGCCGCTCGGCGATCCCGCGCTGCCAGCCGTCGATCAGGGCCAGCACCACCGTCCAGGTCAGCGCCGCCACCAGGGACACCCCGAGCAGCGGCCGCCACGGCAGCCGGGCCGCGAGCTCCGGGCCACGCAGGATGACGAGCACTGCGAGGAGCAGCGCGGGAACCGTGCCCGGACCGGTGTGCGGCAACCACTGCGCACCCAGCGGCGGGGCATCGACGTGCAGCGGAACACCCTGCTGCAGCAACCACGCTCCGGTGACGACCGCCACCGCCACGAGCAGCACGCCACACCCGAGCGCCGCGAGGTCACCACGCACACCGCGGTCCACGCCCGCCGGTACCTCACGCGGCGCGGTCCTCGTCACAGCCCCGAGTTATACCCCCGCGCGGGCGCCGAGCCGATCACACCACACGCCTACCGGCCCTTAACCTTGCTGCCGAACTCGGTAAGGCACTGCTCGAGCTTCCCCCCATCGCTGCCCGCCTGCTGGATGCACTGCCGGTAATCGTGCCCAGCGGGAGAGTTGAGCAGGGACACTCCGAAGACGGCCAGCCCGATCCCGAGCAGCAACCCGAGAACGCCGAGCACGATCCCGGCGACCGACATCCCCCCGTTGGTCGCTTGCCCACGCCGGACGCGAGCCCCGCCAATCAGACCGAAGATCAGGGCGAGCAAGCCCAGCAGGACGCCACCGATGATCGTCCAGCACAGCACGAGTGCCAGCAGCCCGAGCACCAGCGCGGCGATCCCGAACCCGTTGCGGGGCCGGGCCGGGGACACACCGGTTCCCGGGCCCTGGTCATACACCGGCGCGTTCATCCGCTCACCTCATCTGGTCGGACAACTCACCCCAAGGATGGCAGAGTGCGTGACGTGCCGGACACTCCCCGTGCGCCGAGTTTCACTGCACGGTCGCCGGCGTCGCGGTCAGCAACCCGGGAGTGAAACTCGGCGCGCTGGGAGCTGTCCACCCGCGGGGCGGGGGCGAGCACCCGCGGGAGGTCTGGGTGTGTCGGTCAGGATTTGATGGTCAGGGAGATGACTTCCACGGCTGGGGAGAAGTAACGCACCTGATGCGGGCTGAATCGCTGGAGGACAATCGGCATTTCTGGCTGCTGACGGAACTGGTAGGAACCGGAATGCGCGCCCGCGGAGAATTTCGTGACACCCATGAGACCGATGGACGAGGTACCGCTTCCGTCGTAGCAGACAGAGCCGCCACCGGGCGTGGGATGGTCGGACGTGGAGAATGCGACGTATCCGGGGAATCCACGAGTCTGGCAGTACACCGGGTGCACGTTCCGCGGGGCGGGAGCAATAGTAGCGGCGGATGCAGTACCCGCTCCCAGCGCAATACTCAGGAGAGCAACACCGGCCGAGGCGGTCAGTCGCGCTTTCATCATCTGCGGTGTCCTTACTCGTTCGAAGTCAGCCATCGTGAAATCGGGTAGGCGAGCGTCCGGCACGCGAACGCGGTGCTCGCCCAGCGCAGGATCGCCTGCGCTGGCGGGTCTGTTACTCCCCGCCACCGAGATAGTAACCTTGAGTAGCGTCCGCCAGCTGAGACAGCCCACTCGTCCCCGCGAGTAGTCACCCGGTTCCGGAACGCGAGGATGAACGCTAACATAACCAGTGCGCAACCGAGAGTGACAGTTCTGCGAATTACGGTCGGTACGCACCGTTCGTCCGAAGACGGCCCGGAGACGGATATGCACGAGGCAATTCCAGTCGAGCGCCCCCAGGCTGCCCTCGCCTCGGAAGCAATCATTCGTCCGATCCTGGTCGGCTACGACGGGTCCCCGCCCAGCCGTCACGCGCTGGCCTACGCCGCGGGCATCGCCCGTCGCATGGCTCGGATGCTGGTGCTCGCCCACGTCAGCCCGACCCCCGCCTGCTACGCATTCGACTACGGGTGGCCGCTACCCGTCGAGGATCCGGCCGAGCTGCTGGATTGGCTGCGGTCCGAGCTCGCCGAGACCATCGATCCCACCGGCTTGCGCGTCACGCTCGTCGGACGCGTCGGCGACGCCGCCCGGCAGCTGGCCGAGCTGGCCGAGGAAACCCGCGCCGACACGATCGTGCTCGGCGCGCCTCGACACTGGATGCACCGCATCACCGGATCGGTCCCGGTGTGGTTGGCCCGCCACACCTACTGCCCGGTCATCATGGTCCCCTGACCGGTCGTGGTTACTCCCCGGCGCGGACCGGAAGGATGGGCCGATGCCGAACAACGCGGATCCGGGTCTCCAGCGGGCCCGCAATCCCTGGGGGCAGGGGCAACGGCTGCGAACCGAGATCCTGGCGGGCGCCGCGCGGCTGCTCTCGGAGATGGGCGGCGAGGAGGCGCTCACCATCCGTGGGGTGGCCAGAGCGGTGGGAATCGCCCCGGCCAGCATCTACCAGCACTTCACCGACAAGACCGCCCTGGTGCAGGGCGTGCTCGAGTACGACTACGAGCGGTTGGCCGCAGAGATGGCAGCCGCCGACGAGGCACTACCCGCCGACGAGGTGGTGGGCCGGGTCCATGCCCAGCTGCACGCGTACTGGCGCTTCGCCATCGACAACCCCGGGCATTACCGGCTGATGCTGACCGATCGGCATAGCCGGCGCCGCCCGGCGCCCGGCGAACGGCCCCGGGGGCGGCTGGCGATGATCGTCCGTTCGGTGGTCGACGCCTTCGAGCGGTGCGAGTCGGCCGGCCACCGGTTGCGGCTGCCCGCCGAACGGGCGGCGGTGATGGTGTTCGTCGGCGTGCACGGCCGGGTAGCGCTGTGGCATTCCGACCCCGACCACGGCGACCCCGAGCTGGTCCAGTCGTTCGTGGACGAGCTGATCTCGCTGATGTTCGCCGATCCACGCGACTGATCTTCACCCGATTCGGGTACCTGCGTACGTCCAAGCGGGTGCTGCAGACTGCCACCGCTCATGTGCATGGTGCACACAGATTGCCAACGGAAGGTCCGTTTCCTAACATTTGTTTGGTGAATTAGCGATCGATCGTTCGGTGAGCTGTGCCGGGAGGACCCATGGTGACCGCACCCGAGAAGATCGCCAGCAGCGCTCGGCGCCCCGCCGCCGCGCCGGCTCCCCCGCCGACACCCGCACGGGGGTGGCGACTACCACTGATGGTGCTCATCGTCGGCAGCTTCATGTCGGTGCTGGACACCAGCATCGTCAACATCGCCATCTCCCGTATCCAGAACGAGTTCGGGGTGACCACCGACGAGGTCCAGTGGGTGGCCAACGGCTACACCCTCACCCTCGCCGTGGTGGTACCGCTCAGCAGCTGGCTCAGCGACCGCTTCGGCCTGAGCCGCCTGTACATCGTGTCACTGCTCGGCTTCGGAGCCGGCTCGGCGCTGTGCGGGCTCGCGGGCACCTTCGACATGCTGGTGGCCTTCCGGATCGTGCAGGCCCTGGCGGGGGGCATCCTGCCGGTGATCACGCTGTCGATCCTCTACAAGATCGTCCCCCGGGACAAGATCGGGACCGCGATGGGCCTCTACGGCCTCGGGGTCATCGTCGCCCCGGGAATCGGGCCGAGCCTGGGCGGCTACCTCGTCGAGTACGTCAGCTGGCGGCTGATCTTCTACATCAACGTGCCCATCGCAATCCTGGGAGCTATCGCCGCGGTGATGGTGCTGCCCCGGTTCCCGGCTGGGCGCGCCGCCCGCTTCGATGTCTTCGGCTTCCTCACCGTGGCCACCGGTTTGTTCACCCTGCTACTGGCGCTCTCAGAGGGGCAGACGTGGGGATGGAGCTCCTACAAGGTGCTGATCCTGCTCACCGTGAGCGTGCTGAGCCTGGCCCTGTTCGTGGTGGTCGAGCTGAAGGTCGCCCACCCGCTACTGGATGTGCGGGTGTTCCGCTACTGGCCGTTCACCAACTCGTTGCTGCTGATCTCGGTGCTGTCCATCGGGCTGTTCGCGGTGCTGTACTACATCCCGCTGTTCCTGCAGCAGGCCCTGCAACTGGAACCGTTCACCGCCGGCCTGACGCTGCTGCCGCAGGCAGTCGTGATGGCGGCGCTGATGCCGATCTCGGGACGGCTCTATGACCGCATCGGCCCCCGGTGGCTGGCCATCGTCGGGCTGCTGATCGTGGCAGTGAGCACCTACCAGATGCACCAGATCACCCTGGACACCTCGCGCGAAGAGATCATGTTCTTGCGGGGCTTCCGGGCGGTGGGCCTGGGGGTGGGGATCATGCCGATCTTCACCAGCGGGATCGCCAGTATCCCGCCGGAAATGGTCGGCCAGGGCAGCGCATTCAACAATGTCGTACGCCAGGCGTCGTCCTCGCTGGGCGTCGCCGCGTTCACCGCGTTGCTGACGCTGCACCAAGCTCAGCAACTCGCCAACCGGTCCGAACTGCTGCCGGCCAGCACGTCCACACCGCAGCTGGGTCCCCCCGGAACCTCGCCGGTGGAGGGCATGCTCGCCCTCTACCAGCAGACCGAGCTGCGGGTCTTCGCCGATTCCATTGATTGGCTGTTCATGATCGTCGCAATCCTCACCGCCGGCGGGGTGGTTCTGGCGATGTTCCTGCGCTCGGGGCGCGCACCGGCTTCGGCTCCGGTGCCAGGCAACGCCGACGATGAACACCATGTCGGTGGCGCCCGCCCTTGAGGCCGAGAATGGGGCGTGTCCCGCAGATCGTGAGTCTGTGACTAAACCCTACTGTCGTCGAGTTCGACACCATGGTTGTCCGCCACGATCTGGACAGCCTCCAGGTCGAACTCGGCGGCAACAGAGCACCCAACATGGGGCAGGCTGTCATCTACCCGTCGCGCATCCGCACCAGGCGAGCGCCGAACACCGGAGGAATCGGGTCAAATGATCTTCATCGTGGTCAAGTTCACGATCCGTGCCGACCGCAGCGACGAGTGGCTCGACCTTGTCGATGAGTTCACCCAGGCCACCAGGCAGGAGCCGGGCAACATCTTCTTCGAGTGGTTCCGCAGCGTCGACAACCCGCACCAGTTCGTCCTGGTCGAGGCCTTCGAATCCGGCGCGGGCGAGGCGCACGTCAACTCCGAGCATTTCGCAGCGGCGATGTCGTGGATGCCGGACGTCGTCGCCGAGACCCCGGAGATCGTCAACGTCGAGGTGCCGCAGGACGGGTGGGGCCGGATGGCCGAGATCACCCCGCGCGGCCTGGGGTAGGCGGCGGTGCCGAGGTCCCGGGCCAGTGAACCAGGGCGACCGGAGGTGCAGGAGGTCTCCGACGGCATCTACGCCTACATCCAGCCCGACGGCACGTGGTGGATCAACAACGCCGGATTCCTGGTCGGCCCGCAGGGTGTGGTGAGCGTCGATTCCTGCGCCACCGAGCAGCGCACCCGCGCCTATCTGGCCGCGATCGCCGGGGTCACCCCGCTCCCGGTGCGGACGCTGATCAACACCCACCACCACGGCGACCACACCTTCGGCAACTACCTGTTCGCCACCGCGACGATCGTCGCGCACGAGCGGACCCGTGCGGAGGCGCTGGCCTTCGGCCCCCCGGTGGCGATGCCGTTCTGGGACCCGGTGGACTGGGGTGAGTGCCGCCTCGACCCACCGTTTCTCACCTACACCGACCAGGTCACCCTGCACGTCGGACAGCTGCGCTGCGAGGTGCGCTACGTCGGGAGCCCGGCGCACACCACCAACGACTCGATCGTCTGGGTGCCGGAACGTTCGGTGCTCTTCGCCGGGGATCTCATCTTCAACGGCGGCACGCCGTTCCTGCTGATGGGCTCGATCACCGGGGCCATCGAGGTGCTCCAGACGGTGTTGCGCCCGCTCGGCGCGGCGATCGTGGTGCCCGGCCACGGCCCGGTGTGCGACTCCTCGCTGATCGACATCACGCTGGAGTACCTGCACTTCGTGCAGCGCGCCGCCCGTACCGGCCGGGACACCGGGCTCAGCCCGCTCGAGGCGGCCCGGCAGGCCGATCTGGGCCACTTCGCGGGCTGGCACGACACCGAGCGGATCGTGGGCAACCTGGTTCGCGCTTACGCCGAGCTCGACGGCGCCGAGCGCGGTGCGCCGGTGGACGTGATCGCCGCGATGGCCGGCATGGTCGCCTACAACGGCGGGCGCCCCCTCACCTGCCACGCCTAGGACGTCCGGAGGACAGCAGCCGGTCGATTCCTACCTGCCAGGATTCCTCTTGGTCGCTGCAATGGCCCATTGCACACGATGGTCTTCAGATCGGGAGTACGTCCAGTCGCTGTAGCGATGAGGTCAACGCCGAGGGTGGCAGTCCGTGTAGGTACTTTTCTCACGTTGGAGCCCATCGGGGCCAGTAACGACGAGTTGACCCCAGCAATCACCTGACGAATTCTGCTGCCAGGAAGCCGACCACTTTCCGATCGTATCCCGGGGGCCGTCGATGCGCAGCCTGACGTAGCCGGTCGCGTTTCCCTCGACGCTGTAGGTGGCCGTACCGTCCCCCGCAGGCACGAACTCAGTCACGGTAGTCTGCCCCTCTGGGGGATCGAATTTTCCATCTGGATGCGTGACGCAGATCTGATAAGTGGCTTCGATGAGGTTGCGAACCTCAGCTTGGACCCGCGCATCTTGGCTACGTGCCATTGGCGGCCGACAAGCAATGTCCCGAGCGATCGGGAAGGAAGCCGGCGGAGCGGCCGGCCCGGAACCAGGCCCCTGAACAATACCTGCGCCTGGATTGTTCTTGCCTTGAGAAAAAACACCGAATAATGTCGCCAATGCCGTGATGACAGCGGCGAGCGCGGTTGCTACGACCGAAAACGTCGCCCAGACGCTGCGCTGCCCTTGTCTGGTCGGCCGAGAATTGAGGTCTTCTCCGATTGTCACAGACACCCCGCTTGAAAGCTCTTAGTCGTTCTACAACGATCTATCCGGCCAGGGATCACCGTGGTATCCAGAATATCTTACTCTTGAGCCTCTTTCCCTTGAGCAGTCCCCCTTACCCTCCTCAAATTCGCCGCCATTTCTTTCCGAGGACTTACCGCATATTTACCCGGACTGAAGCCGGAGTATAACCGATCAAGGACACGCTCCCCCAAGCTGGGTCGCACCACTTGACTGCTGGTCATCGTTGCCCCTCAGGTCTCCGCTCGATCCCGCCACCTCAGGTCGTACCATCACCTCGGTGAAGCTCGGCGAGTGCTTGTTGGATTAGCTCTCTGGCCGCTTTCCCGTATACGGCTGACTGCTGGAGCAGAGTGAACGCCTTCGCGTGTACCGCTATCTCTCTGGGTTGGGTGATGTCCAGCCCGGCCGAGACTCCTTCGACCTTCACTCGGCCTTCGTCGAATATCCAGAAGCTTCCTTGGGCTAAGCAGCGACGTTCACCCGAAGCGGGGATAATGCCCAGACTTACCCGCGGCAGAGACATGACCGCGAGTAGACGGTCGAGTTGCCCGAGCATCACGTCGGTATCACCGACACGCGTGCGTAGGGTTTGTTCTTCGAGCACGAAGACGAAGCGCCGGTTTCCGGTGTAGAGGACCCGTTGGCGTTCCATACGGGCGGCAACGGCTTCGTCCACATCGTTGGGGATATCGAGGAATTCGTTCCAGAACCTGAAGATTGCGGCAGCATATTCGGCTGTGTGGAACAAGCCGGGTATGACGGTGTTCTCGTAGCCTCGGAACAGCTTCGTTCGTTCGTAGAGCGGAACGGAAGCGGTTTGCGAACGCTTCAGTCCGGCTCGCATGTGGCGCTGCCACTCGATGTACATCGACTCGATGGCGCGCACCGTGGCGATGAGGTCCGGTATCCGGTCTTCAGCGTCGCAAGCACGACACCACGCCCGGATGTCTTGCTCACTTGGCGCCTGGGCGCCGTGTTCGAGCTTGCTGATCTTCGTAAAGTGCCACTCGCACGCGGCAGCGAGTGCCCGGCCCGTCAGGTCCGCCTCCGCGCGAATCTCTCGGAGGCGGGCTCCTAGCGCCTGACGGACCTGCTTGACTGGCGTGGTGGACACCCTCAGGATGGCTCGTACTCGTTGTGCGGGATAGCGATCTTCCACGCGTTCTCGAATGCTGTCGAGCACGCCTCAACGACATCCCGATCGGTCGTCATTTCGCGATCAAGAACATGTCCATCACCAGAGAAATGCGTGAAAACAACTGTCTCACGGTCGAACATCCAAAAATCGTTTCCTGGCAACAGGAGTGCTGACGCATTGCGCCGAGGCAACCATCGAACATCTTCACCAGCAAGAACAAGCTGCGCGGCGTCCAGCCGCTCAAATCGGATATAATCGGTAACGGGTTCAGAGACTATTCGTAGCCTGCGCAGCGTCTTGCCAGCTTCATTGTTGCGTTTCGTCAATTCAAGCCAAGGTCGCCACCAGTCCGCTTCCGCCTCGGGGTCCAGCGGCTCGCCACGCAACCAGGTCTCGAATCTCTTTTTTTCGACATCTGTGGCGTACACGTCACGCATCTCAAGATGCACGGCTTCGCGTCGAAACGCGGTAAGGAACTCACGACGTCTTTCCGCCGAGATCGGCTCCAAGACCTATCCTCCAACCAGCAATGGGATGACAGCCGACTTCATGATCTGCACGCAGGTCTCATGGTCTGGGATGTTCATCTGGCTCAGCGCCTCAGCCTCGGTGACCCGCTTGCCTTGAATGATGTAGTTACCATCCGGCGTCACACCGACGATCGGCGGCGAGACACTGGTCACCGTACCGGCTAGCCCGTCAAGTGCGAGGTGGTCGAGCAGTGCCGCCGGAACCTCCACAATGGTCTCGTCGTCGGGGATGGTGAGGCGGGCCAGGGTGGCGGCGTCGGTGACGATCCACCCCTGCACCACGTAGGAATTCTGGTCAGTCGCGTAAAGGGTCGGCGAGTCATCAGGCGTGGAGTCCTTGCCGAGGAACTTCAGCTTCATAGTCGTCTCCATCTCAAGGATTGCCAGACATTGCTCGAATCTGGACAATGATCGAACGAGTCACGCAACACGTCAAGGGTCCGTCACCTCTCAGGAGTGATTACCTCATTGAAGAGCAGCGAGTAGGACATGGGCGGTGCGACCGCGGAGACGATCTCAGGCCAGCTCAACTCTACCGCCAGCCTCGTGAACCCTGAGGCGCCGCGAGCGGAACTTTCTAGAGCAACATCGAGCAACACCCTTCCCGGGTGTCCGAGCGCAGCCCTAGCGTCGCTACGCACCATGGACTACGGAGGTACAGCGTCATGGACCACCAGGAGGATTCCGTGGGCTTCGACGAGCTCGCCGAGCGTCATCTCGTAACGTTCCCCGAATCTGGTCCGGCGATGGCCAACACAGACGCTGCCGCTCGGGTGCTGTGTGATTACTTCTTGGTTAACGCTGAGCGTGGGGATAACGCCGCCAACGACGAGCTTGTCGCCGAGTTGGTGCGCCGGATACGCAGCCAGGCCCGCGGTATTGGCGCGCGCTTCGCACGGACCGTCGCAGCGGCTGCCATCACACACCAGGCCGACCAGTGACGTACGGCACCAACGAACTCCCTACTCAGCCGAGCAATGAGCACCGAAGGGTGGTGATATACGCGTGATGTTCGGTGCACCAGGGCGCGGTGGGCTTCACCAACCTGCTGGTATCTCAGCGCGATGCTGGGATCGAGCTCAACCCGCACGTCGATGGCAGCTGCACGCTCACGCTCGCCCAAGACGCAGCACGCTCACTCCGCGACGCACTCACGACGTGGCTCGGATGACCGCTCTGCGTGCTTTCCCGCGGGCTAAGGCTTGTCCCGTGGATCTTCGTTCTCGTGGTGTGAGCCACGACAGCGCTATCGGTGCCGAGTTTCACCACACTGCTGTGCGCTTCGAGCTGGACAGCGCACCTGTGAAACTCGGCGCACGGAAGCATCCAGATCTGGTTGCCCGGCTCATCACCCGTCTGCAAGACAGGCCTCTAGCCGTCCTTGCGGGCTAGTACCCGGTAGGTGTTGGACCCGCGGGCGCGGCGCACGATCTGGCCGAGTAGCTCGTCGAGCAGGTAGGTGACGAGCAGCAACGGCCGGCCGACCGCCCACACGGCGGTGTGCCGGCGCTGCTGCCGGCGACCCTCCTCCCCGGACAGCCCCGGCAGCCAGGGCAGTCTCGGGTCGGGTGCCAGGGCGATGAGGGCCATCGCCAGCGCGAACAGGAAATCACCGCCCTGGTGGGCCGGGCCGCGCTCGATGGCGAGCGTGGAGAACCCGCGGTCGGCCAGCGCGCGCACCAGGTTGGGCACCGGGATCAGGTGCTGGTGTTGCGGCTGGAACCAGGGGATCCACCACCGGCCCAGCAGCCGACCGAAGATCGATTCGGGGTCGGGGACCTCGATCAGCAGGTAGCGGCCCGCCGGCAGCACCTTGGCCGCCGCATCCAGCTCTTCCAGCGGCTCCCGGGTGTGCTCCAGGTAGTGGTGCATGCTGACCACGTCGTAGCGGCCGGCCAGCTCATCGGCCAGCGCCACGAACTCTCCCTGGTAGCCGCAGTCGATCCAGCCCCGGTGCCACGCGTCCTGGATGCTGGAGCTCTGGTCGAGCCCCTCGAACACGGCGTCGGGCCAGCGCTGGCGGGCGTGGGCGCAGAAGTGGCCGTGGCCGGCGCCGACGTCGAGCCAGGCCCGGGGTGTGGTGACGGCTGCGACCATGTCGATCCGGCCGCGGTAGGAGCGCCCGGCCGCGGCGAACACACCCTCCATCAGTTCCCGGCCCAGGCCGTCGTAGAAGTCCCGGTAGTAGAAGTCCAAGCCGGCCGGGGTCAGGCGGGGGTTCTGGAAGATGTGCCGGCAGGCACGGCACTGCTCCAGGGTGAAGCGGCCGGGTTTGCGCTGGATGAGGTCGGTGGTGTGCAGCCGGACCGAGAGGTCGCTGGAGCGGCACCAGGGGCAGCTGTCGCGGCGAGGTTCGAGGAAACGTTCGACGCCGGCAGCGAGCTCGGCCTGGTAGTAGGGCCGGGCGGCCTGGTAGGGGTCGGGACTCATAGCAGCTTCTCCAGGTGGTCGGCCGCCGCGGTGGCACCGCCGGCGGCAGCGAACGAGGCCTGCACGCGCTGCGCAGCGGCGCGGTAGGACGGGTCGTCGAGCACGGTGGTGAGGGCGTGGCGCAGCTCGGGCGGGCCGACCCGGCCGAAGTGCACCCGGATCCCGGCCCCGGCGTCGACGACCTGCTGGGCGATCACTGGCTGGTCGTCGCGGATCGGGGCCACCACCAGCGGCACCCCGTGCGCGAGGGCTTCACACACCGTGTTGTGCCCGGCGTGGCTGATCACCGCATCCAGGTGCGCGAGCAGTTCGAGCTGCGGCACGCGCTCGCGGACCAGCACGTGATCGGGCACCGCGCCGACCAGGCCGGGCGGGCCGATGACAATGGCCTGTAACCGGTCCGCCAGCGGGCTCAGCGCCTGCGCCGCCGTGGCGAGGAAACGCCGGCCGGCCAGCTGGTTGAGGGTGCCCAGGGAAACCAGGACATGCTGCCGGTCCGGGTCCAGCCAACCCCAGGGGAACCCGGGCCCCCCGGTTCGGGCCGCCAGCGCGGGACCCACGAACACGTAGTGGCCGGGAAAGTCACCGCCCGGCCCGGCGAGCGCAGCCGTGGTGAACGCCAGCACCAGATGCGGGGAGAACCGCAGGTCGATCGGGTGGCAGACGCCGAGGTCGCGCTGGAACTCGATCAGGCGCCGGGCGGCCCACTGCCCGAGCCGGGGCATGGTGGCGAACTGGTCGGTCAGCTCCGCCGAGGTCGTAGCAGAACTCACCCAGGGCAGCCCGCGGTCCTGGCCGACCACGGCGCCGGCCAGTGCCTGCTGATCGGCCACCAGAACGTCCGGGGCGAACTGCCGCACCGCGGCGCGAACTCCGGGCACCATCGAGGTGGCCAGCGGGATGAGGAAATCGGCCCACAGGAACCGGAATGCCGCCGCACCGCGCAACCCCAGCGAGCGCCCCCGCAGCTGGTCCATGTTCTGGCCACCGAAGTCCGCCGGGATCGGGAACAGCCCGGCTCCCGGCGGCAGCAGCGGGCCGATCGCGGCGGCGTCCCCGGCCCAGGCGAGCTGGTGGCCGCGCTGGGCCAGCTGCCGGCCCACCGCCACGGTGGGCAGGGTGTGCCCGGCCAGCGGCGGAACCACGAACAGGAACCGGCTCACCGCAGACCCGCCGGAACGGTCATGGCCTGCGCCGCGAACCAGTCCAGCACGACGGTGCGCAGCACGGGGGTTGCTGCCGTCAGCACCGAGTGGTCGACATCCGGCAGGACGGTGAGCCGCACCCGGGGAAGGACGCTCTGCAGCAGCCACGCGTGCGCGATGACGTCGGATCTCTCCCCGTACACGGCGTGTACCGGCTGGGTTATCTGCTGCAACTCGCCGTCGTCCACGGGATCGGTGGCCCGCAGGTCGGGGACGAACGTCGTGTGGTGGATCAGATCCTTACCGAGGGCCGCGAGGTTCGCGTGCTTGCGGCTTCGGGCCATCCACCGCCCCAGCTCGCCCTCGGTGAGGTCCGCACCGATCCCGGTGATGGTGGCGGCCATCTGCTCGGCCCAGCCGGGGACGGGAATGTGGGCCTCGATGAGCACCAGGCTGGCCACCCGCTGCGGATGGGTGAGAGCGAAGCTGAGCGCGACGGTGCCGCCGTAGCTGTTGCCGACCAGGTGCACCGGCCCGTCCACCGCCGACGCGTCGAGGACGGCAGCCAGGTCGGCGACCGAGTCGCTGACCCGGTACCCGGTACGCGGCCGTTCGGACAGGCCGTGCCCGCGCAGGTCGTACAGGATCACCGTCGCTCCGGCGTGCGCCACCGGGTTGGCCAGGGTGTAGTAGAAGCTGGACAGGTTGTCCATGCCCAACCCGTGGATGAACACCACCGGTTGCGCCAACAGGTGCGGCCGGTGCCGGGCCGCCAGCCGCTGCACGTGGAACCGCACCCCGCGCGCGATGACCTCAGCCATCGAGTGCCCCCTCCGGGGTTCGGCAGCTCGAGACGTGCCGCACCACCTCGCCGACCGTCAGTCCGATGATCTCGTCGAGGTCCTTGGCGGCGAGGAAACCCACGAAATCGACCCGCTCGCCATAACGCTCGCCGAGCCTGGTGGCCAGCGTGACGAACTCGATACTTTCCAGTTCGAGATCGGTCTCGAATGCGGTGTCCATGCCGATATCAAGACCGAGCGCGTATTCCCCGCCGATGATCTCAATGATCAGGGCGCGAACCTCAGCCAAGATCTGGTCGTCGGTCACGATGAGGTCCTTCCCAGCAGGAGCGTCGCGAGAGTGCGTTCGTCCGGGTCGGTGATCTGCTCGATGTCGATGTCCATGTCGATGTCCGGGCCGGCCGGGGTCCGCCCAGGCGGGCCGACCAGCGCGGCGGCGAGGGTTCCGGCGCCCGCGAGGGATACCTGGAGTGGTTCCTCGAAGGGGCCGGTGACGTGCGGGCGCCCGGTGGTGTCGTCGCTGACGGTGATCTCGACGGGGAAGATCGGGCCGGCGCCGCTGTGCCAGAGCCAGTCCCGGACGGCGTCCTTGACGGCGATGCGGCCGAGTAGCCAGCGCTGGGCCGCTCGGGGGCTGCGCTGCTGGTAGTCGGTGCGTTCGCCGGAGTTGAGGTAGCGGCGCATGATCAGCTCGCGGGTGGCCGGGTCGGGCCAGCGGTCCCGGACCAGGTACCACCCACCGGGTTGGCGCTGCGCGATCACGTTGCGCTCGGGGTGGACGAACACCGGCCAGGTGACCTCGTCGGTGTTGAACCGGCGGTCTGTCCAGCCGTCGATGCGGGCCCAGGGCTGCCCGCTCGGGTGGCACAGTTCGAGGTTCGCGGTGACCTCGGTGGGGGTGAGGGCGCTGACCCGCACCTCGCAGCGCACCCGGTGACCGGGCGCGGGAGGTGGCCCGAAGTAACGGATCTCGCCGATCGTGGCGGGGAACGCGAGCCGGTCCCGCTCGGTCCGCATCATGATCCAGAACCCGAGGAGCTGCCCGGCGTTGTCCAGCAACGCGCCAGGTGCGGGAGGGACGGTCAGCTCACCGGTGATGCCGTCCTCGCTGAGGGGGCCGAGCTCGGTGACGCCCTGGAACGCGGGCCCGTGGAACATCCACCGGTCCCGGTAGAGACCCTGCGCGGTGACCGCGCAGGGTCGTGAGTGGGAAAAGGTGCCCTGGCACCG
>DASYAZ010000029.1:0-18325 GCA_036501085.1 Pseudonocardiaceae bacterium
TATGTCGGTCTTGAGGTCTGTTCCGCCCGAGCTACCACAACACCCAGGCAGAAGAGTCCGCCAAAACAGGAACGCGCGGCGCCGCGAGCGCACCAGGGCGCGAGCTCCCCTGACCGGAAGCGCCTCTAGCGCCTCGCGCGGGCTTCCATCACCGGAGACCTTCGACGTATGCCGAACACGGCGTCGAAGGTCTTTCGGCTACCCCGATTCATTGCGACAGTGAATGCATTCTGCGCTGGCCCCTTCCGGCCACGCTGACCAGCATTCCCACGCGGCGACCCGCCCCAGCGGTGTTCGGCGAACTCGGCACCGTCGGGGGTACGTTGTTACCGAGATCCCGCTTCGGCGTGCGCGCCGAACCCGGAGCCCACCAAGCTTTGCTGGGTGTGCATCGGGTCTGCTGGCGCCCCAACTCCATGCCGCCCAACTCTCGGAGCTGTGCGTCCAGGTAGGTCTTCAAACGGGTGCGGTACCCGCGCTCGAACGCGCGTAGTTCGTCGATCTTCTTCTCCAGGATGGTCTTCTCCTGGCTCGGTGACCCGATAATCTCGATGTTGTTTGCGCGCCGCATCACGTTCCAGCGACGCAGCCTTCTCCCGGGGCGAAGGCGGTAGCCATGTCGGCGACGTGCACGAAGTCGCGGACTGCGGTGCCGGCGCCGTTGATGACCAGTTCGGGTGCCTGGCCTTGTTGGACGGCCAGGAGCTGGGGTATGAAGCCGGGTCGTGTCCCCGGTCGGTGTGTCCGGGTAGGGCTCCGGCCACGTTAAAGGCACGCAGTCTGATTGCTCCGATCGCTCCGGTAGCAGTGAGGTCTGCGGCTGCCTGGTCTGCGGCGAGTTTGCTGGTGGCGTACGGGTTGCTTGGTGCTATGGCCGCTGTCTCGCTGATCGGTTGCTCGGCCTGCTTGCCGTACACCACGCAGGTGGACGCAACGACGATTCGCCCGGCACGGGCGGCGGCGAGTCTGTCGAGGATGGTCAGGGTGCCTCCGACGTTGGTGCGCCAATGGTCGACCGGATTGCTCCGCGACTCACGTACCTTGGTCAAGCCGGCCAGGTGGCACGGAGCGACAGGCCTTCGGTCCCGCCTACGCGGCGGGCGGCTGGCTCTTCGTATGGGAGAACGGCCAGCGACCGTACCCTGACACAGTGACAGGGATCTTCAACCGCCTCGTCGATCAAGCAGGAGCGCGACGGATCCAGCTTCACGATGCGACACACCTACTCGACGCTCTCGCTCGACTCCGGCATCGACCCCAAGATCCTCAGCGATCGAGTCGTCCACTCCAACCCGAGCGTCACATTCCAGGTCTACACCCATCGATCGACCGGACAGGACCGTGCCGCCGCGCAGGTCATCGGCCAGTTGATCGAGGATGCCGTCAACGGTTCAGAGGACACCGCATCGGAGGTCGGGTGATGACGGGTTCCTCTACTACCGTTTTTACTACGAGTACATGAAAGATGCCCCTCAGAGGGGGTCTCTGAGAGGCATCTTCGCTGGTAGCGGGGGTAGGATTCGAACCTACGACCTCTGGGTTATGAGCCCAGCGAGCTACCGAGCTGCTCCACCCCGCGTTGGCGAACGCCACCCTACGCGCACGATCACTGGTGGGGCAAATCGGGTGTCCCTGCTCAGCCACCGCCCCCTCCCGGGGCCGGAGTCACGTTGGTGCCGCTGGCCGCGGCAAACCGCTTGGTGGCCGCGTCAAGATCAGACAGGGCCTTGCCCTGGGCAGCGAAATCACCGGAGGACTGGGCCGCCCGCAGGCGCTTGAGTGCATCGGTGATGTCGGTCACGGCCTGGCGCATGTCGGGGCTGGCGGTTCCCGCTCCGGCCGGCGACTGGG
Organism: Pseudonocardiaceae bacterium; assembly: GCA_036501085.1. Classification (GTDB taxonomy): domain Bacteria; phylum Actinomycetota; class Actinomycetes; order Mycobacteriales; family Pseudonocardiaceae. The sequence goes on from DASYAZ010000029.1 coordinate 1,852, forward strand.
TAGTGCTCTGCCCAGGCGGGCTCACCACCTGCTGGCCGGGGGAAACGGTGGCATCACCGGCACCGGCACCGAAGACCTGGTTGAGCGCCTCCCCCAATGTCGCGGCATACCCGATCCGGTCACCGTAGGCCACTAGCACCCGGTTCAGCTGGGGGAAGGCCGCCTGCTGGTTCGCACGCTCGATATAGACCGGTTCCACGTAGAGCAGGCCACCGCCGACCGGCAGGGTGAGTAAGTTGCCGAATCGAACGTCGGTCTCGGACTGGCGTAACAGGTTGAGTTCCTTGCTGACCTCGGCGGAGGAGACGAACCTGTTCTGCACCTGCTCCGGACCCAGTGTCTGGGAGTCCCCTGGCAGCTCCAGCACGGTGAACTTGCCGTAATTCTCCGGATCACATGCCACCGAGATATAGGACGCCAGGAATGGTCGCCGCAGGCTGACCAGGGCGCTGGTCAGCTGGAACTCCGCGGAACCCTGGGCGTTCGGTGGACCGGCCAACACGTAATAGGGGGGCTGGTCGACGGTCGACTGGTTCTGCGTCGGATCGGCAGGAACATTCCAGAAATCGTCGTTGGTGAAGAACACCGACGGGTTGTCCACGTGATAACGGGTCAGCATCTCCCGCTGGACCTTGAACAAGTCCTCCGGATAGCGGAAATGTTCCCGCAACTGAGGGCTGATCGCGCTCGTCGGCTTGACGGTGCCCGGGAAGACCTTCATCCACGTCTTCATCACCGGGTCACTGTCATTCATCGCGTAGAGCGTGACGGTACCGTCATAGGCGTCCACCGTGGCCTTGACCGAGTTGCGGATGTAGCTGATCTCCTTGTCGGGCAGCCGGGACACACCGGTTAGCGAATCGGTGGTCGCCTTACTCAATACGGTTCGCTGCGCGTACGGGTAGTCGTCCAGCGTTGTGTAGCCATCCAGGATCCACTCGATCCGGCCGTTGATCACCGCGGGGTAAGGGTCACCGTCGACGGTGAGCCACGGCGCGGCCTTCTCCACCCGCTGCCTGGGATCCCGATTGTAGAGGATCTTCGACTGGGATCCGATTCCCTGATTGAACAGAATATTGCGCTCACCGTAGTAGGCCGCGAATGTCAGCCGGCGCGCCCAACCCGCCAGCGGCACCCCGCCCTTGCCCTGATAGGTGTAGTTCTCGGGCCGTCCGTCGAACTCCCGGGAGCGGTTACCAGGGTCACCGCCGACGATCGCGTAGTCGTCGATCAACTCGCCGTAGTAGATCCGGGGCTGCGAGACGGGTATGGCGCCTTGCTGGGCGGTATCCGACACGGTGAAAATCGGGTAGCCGCCACCCTCCCCCGAGCCGGCGTTGTTCAACGCTGAGTTCACCGTGTTGGCCGGGGCTGCGACAAAGCCGTTGCCATGCGTGAAGGTGAGGTGTTGGTTGATCCAGGTTTTCTGGTTCTCCGCCAGGGACTGAGACTCCAGCTCACGCACCGCAACGATGTAATCCTGCGTCTTTCCACCGATGGTGTACCGGTCGACGTCGAGCTTGTCCGGGAAGCCGTAGAAGTTCTCCCGTTGCTGTAGTTGGGTGAAAGTCTGGGACAGCACGTTAGGATCCAGCAGCCGGATGTTCGGGATGGTGGTCGTATCTCCCCGCACGTCCACCGGCGAGGCCACACTTCGCCCGGAATACTGCTCGTACTGAATCTGCCGATCTGTGATGCCGTATGCCTGCCGCGTGGCGGTGATATTACGCTGGATGGATGGCGCCTCACGCTCGTTGGCGTTGGGTCGCACCACGAACTGCTCCAGGACGGTCGGCCAACCGGCACCCACCAGAATGCTGGACAGCAACAGCAGCGCAATCGCGATGGCCGGCAATTGCAGGTTGCGCAGTACCGCACCGACGAAGAACGCGATGGCGCAGATGAGTGCGATACACATAAGGATGATCTTGGCGGGGAGGACCGCGTTCAGATCGGTGTAGCTGGCCCCGGTGAACAGCGGATTACGCCGGGAGAACATCAGCTCGTAGCGGTCCAGGAAGTAACCCACGACCTTGAGCAGCACGAACGTTCCGGCAATCACGCCGAGCTGGACCCGGGCCGGGCCCGAGAGCTGGCCGCCACGGCCGGCCAGCCTCAACCCCCCGAACAAGTAGTGGGTCAGCAACGCTCCGAGGAAGGAGACCACGACAGCGACGAACGCCCAGCCCAACAACTTGCGATAGAAGGGAAGCTCGAAGGCGTAGAAACTGACGTCCTTGTGGAACGTTGGATCGGTCACGCCAAAGCTGGTTCCGTGCAGGAACATCTGGACTGTCTGCCAGTCGCCCAGCGCGGACAGTCCTGCGATCAGGCCGACCAGCAGCGGCAGGCCGATGCCGACCAGCCGCAGCCGGGTCAGGACCGCCGTGCGGTACCGCGCCACCGGATCGTCCGGTCCCACCACCGGCACGAACACCGGCCGGGTCCGGTAGGCGATCACGAGATTCAGCGCGAGTAACCCACCAACCACCAGCCCGACCACCAGGAACTGCACCAGGCGGGTGACCAGAACCGTGGAGAACACCGACTGGAAACCGACCTCACCGAACCACAACCAGTCCACATAGACATCGATCAGCCGCGACCCGACGATGATCGCCGCTAGGGCGGCAGCCCCGACAGTGATCAGGATCCGGGCGCGGCGGGAGAGGGTGGGGACTCCCACCGGGGGCCGGTTGGCCACAGAACACGCTCCAGGACGACGGCGGTGCGGGGCAGGCCCTCCAGGCGGCCTGCGTTACGCCGGGTTGGGCCCTGCCTGTCCAACTCTACGGAGGGTCCTGGGGTTCCGATCGTGTGCCCGTACCGGACGATGCGACGATGGCCGGATGAGCGAGCCGGAATCCCGCCACTCAACGCTGTCCTCAGCGTTACCCGCCACCGCGCGGGAAGTCGAGGAGTTCGTCGCAGCCGCCGGGTGGGATCAACGACCGCAACTGTTCGCGCTGGTGGCCACGTCAACCTTGCTCGCCAGCCAACCAGAGCTGGCCGATCAGCTGGACGGGCAGGCCCCGCTGACCCCGGTCGCCCAGGACTCACTCCCTGATGGCGAGCTCGACACCGCGCTGGCGGGTATCGAGTGGCCGGACGCGGTCGCCGGATGCGCCTTGGCCCAGGAGATCGTGGTGCTTCCGCCGGCGGCAGAGGCCGGTCTGGGGGAGCTCCCAGCAGACCCAGTGGATGCCCGCCGCGCCGCTGCCGCGCATCCCAACCGGCGAGAAGGCCGGTTGGTGGCGGCGGTGCTCCGGGACGGTGTCGGAGCCTGCGTGCTGAGATTACGAGCCGACACCGGCCCCGGCCCCGGCACCGGTCAGCGGTGCGACGAGCTGGTGGAGGATCCGCAGCTGGCCCCGAACCTGCTCCGCGCGCTCCTCGCCACACTGCGCTGACGGCTGCCACGCCATGTCAGACTCCGTCATGCGGGTGATGGTGACTACCCGCGAAGTTGCTCCGCCGAGGGGATGTGCGCGCTGGCGATTCATGACTGACCGCCTGCGGTCGACCTTAATGCCTGCACATAGACATCGGTAAAGTTCTTTTGGACTCGGCGAGTGATCGGCGCACCGCACCTCGCGAACCACGTCGCTGGTCGGGAGAACGCGCGGACCACGAACCACACTTCACCGGCGGTGTTCCGCTCTACGGTGAAAGACTCCTCACCCCGCTCCGGATGTCCTGGCAACGTGCCGTAGCCGAAACCGGTCCGGTCTAGGTCATCAACGGTCCAGACGACGCGGCACGGCGCAAACATCCGAAACGGTCCGAGCCCCCACCCGAGAAGTACCGTTTCCCCCACATTCGGCACTGCATCTGAGGGATAAACAATGGTATCGGCCGCGCGCTGCGGTATCCAGTTCCGCAGGGCGGTTCGACAAAGATCGAAAGTCTCGTCACCACGACCGAGTCGAACTCGCTGGTACAGGTGGTCGTAGCCAGGTGGCAGCAGATCTTCACGTGTGCAGCCCAACTCGGGATAAGTAGGCTTGGTTGAACAGCACGATCGATACCTTCGGTCAAGCCGGTCACGTCGACTCTTCGGCAACGACGACTCCCTCAATCAGTCAAATGCAACAGACCCGCTCCTCGAATTGGTCGGGACGCGACGGAATTTTCAATATTCTTATAGAGATGCGGGCAAGGATTTCGAGCGTAGTCACACCGGGCAATCTCTATTCGGATCACAGGGCGGATCCTGAGGAAATCGCGAGTTTATATTGTCGGCCATCCTCTGCCAGCTGTATTGTGCCAGCGTGGCCGAATTGAACGGTCCAGCGTTGGATAATCCACTCGTGGGACCCCAGGCATCCACAAAGAGGGCCTTGAAGGTGGGTTGGTCAACCGTGTCGGCGCGTACGAATAGGAATCTTATCGTCCGGCCCGCGCCCTCCGGGTGACCAGGAAGAGATTTTAATGCGAATCCAGTGTCATTGAGTGCAATTACTTGAACAGGCGCGTGTCCCGCGGGCGTATCAAGCTGGCAAATCTGGTTAAGCGAAAGATGCAATCCGCAGCCCGTAAAGGTGAAGTAAGCATCAACGTTCGAATTGAACTGAGTCATCACCTGTCGGGTGGAGTATTTTGGCACATTGTTGATAAAATACTCTTTGTGGTAGCTTCCATAACCGCTTTGCGGGGTTGGCAGAGGTTCCGCGGACGCGATACCTGCACCGGCCCAGGAGAATAATCCGCCACCCAGGGCGACGGCGGAGCCTGCCGCCACTATTCTCCGAATCGGCGAGCGGTTCTCACGAGCGACTGACGCCGTGACACCTGGAGAAGTCTGATGCATTCTGGCGGCGATCGACACCAGACGCCGAAGCGCCGACAATACGCGAATGTGCCCGGTAATCGCCGACGGCACGTCTCCTCCTCAATACGGCAGCGGCACTATGTGATCTTCGGTGTGTGTGACGCGGAGATCGCGCGATCATGCCGGGACTGGCGTTGATCATGGATGATCATGGGGCGGTCGAGGGCCGCTAGCATAGACGGCCTCCGGGCGGACGGTGTCGACCGGTGTCGATCCAGCCCCGTGGTGACAGACCGTCGATCACTCGGCTACAGCGATGGCAGAGCACTGGCTCGCAGACACTCATGCTGGTTCAGCAGTGCGGCGGCTGCTGGCCGCCCCGGAGTTGGTCGAGGGCGTGCACCGCGTCGGTCAACGTGTTCACCCGCACCAGCCGCAGGCCCGCGGGGACGTGCTGTACTGCCTCGGCACAGTTGCCCGCGGGGACCAGGAACACCGTGGCCCCCGCCTCCCGGGCGCTGATCATCTTGAGCGGGATGCCACCGATCGGGCCCACCTGGCCCGCCGAGGCGATCATGCCGGTCCCCGCCACGAAGATGTTGCCGGCCAAGGCGCCCGGCGTCAGCTTGTCCACGATGGCCAGCGCGAACATCAGACCCGCCGAAGGTCCGCCTACGTCGGCCAAGGTGATAGTGGTGGTGAAGGACACCTCGGGCTGCTCAGTCAGCCCGAGGCCCAGATAGCCGCGACCTCGTTCTGGTCCCTTACCGAGAGCGAGCGTCACTTCCTGCGGCGGGGTGTGGCCGTGCTGCAAGCGGAGATGAACGAGCTGCCCGGGGTGACTGCCGGCGAGCAGGTCGATCGCTCGTTGGGCAGCGGGCAGCGGCTGACCGTTGAGTGCCAGCAACCGGTCTCCAACGGCCACCTTGCCGCTCGCGGCGCCGCCCGGGACCACCTCGCCGGCCACGACCGCGACCGGATAGCCCAGGTAACGCAATGCAGCCACCTTGGCGCTGGCCTCCGAGTCCTGGAACATCTGCCGGTTCTGCTGCTCCACTTGCTGCTCCGACAGCCCCGGATCGAAGATCTCGTCGCGGGGTACCAGCTCGCTGCGCCCCGATATCCACAGGGCGAGGGCCGTATAGAGGGTGACGCTGTCAATCACCGACACCGTGGTCATGTTCAGGTGCCCGTTGGTGGGGTAGAGCTGGGTGCCCTTGATGTCCACCACCGCCTTACCAGCCACGATTCCGAGGGTGTCGAACGTCGGTCCGGGACGGAGCGCGACGTAGGGCACGGTCGCCAGCGCGCCCAGCAAACCGAGCGCCATGGCAAGGCCGAGGCTGACCAGCAGGGTCCAGGTGCGGCGACTCACGGGCGAACAGCGTACGGGCCAGGGGTCCGCGTACCGTGGGGTCCATGAGCGACGTGCCCACCGGTTCCGGCGCACCCGATCCGCGAGACCCCGATCGGAGGAACCCCTCCGGGGAAGGCGGTAGCGGTAGCGGCGGCGGTTCCGACCCGGCCAACCCGTTCGCGGCCTTCGGCGCCGGCGGCTTCGATGTCGGGGCACTGGGCCAGATGCTCACCCAGCTGGGTCAGATGCTCAGCCAGGGCGCGGCCAGCGGTAGCGGCGGCCCGGTGAACTACGAGCTGGCCAAGCAGATGGCGCTGCAGAAACTGTCCACCACCGGGCTGCCCTCGGCCCAGCAGGCCACCGCAGTCGCCGACGCGGTGCGGCTCGCCGAGTTGTGGCTGGATCCGGTGACCACGCTGCCCAGCGGAGCGCACAGCAGCGCCGCCTGGGCACCCCGGGACTGGGTGGAGAAGACCCTGCCCACCTGGCAGCGGTTGTGCGATCCGGTGGCTCGCCGGATGGCCAGCTCCTGGATCGAAGCCATGCCCAGCGAGGTCCGCGACGCTGCTGGTCCCCTCGTGGCGATGGTCGAGCAGATGGGGGGAATGACGTTCGGCTCGCAGCTGGGCGCCGCCCTGGCCCAGCTCGGCGGGGAGGTGCTCAGCTCTACCGAGATCGGGCTCCCGCTGGGTCCGCTGGGTGTCGCTGCTCTGCTGCCAGCGGCGGTCGAGCAGTTCGCCAGTGGCCTGGAGCGCAAGAGTTCCGAGGTGATCGTGTTCCTCGCGGCCCGCGAAGCCGCGCACCACCGCCTGTTCGGGCACGTACCGTGGTTGCGGCAGCGGCTGCTGGGGACGGTCGAGCAGTTCGCGCACGGCATCCAGGTGGACACCGAAGCGTTGCAGGAACTCGCCCGCCGGATCGATCCCGCGGATCCACAGAGCATGGACCAGTTGGTGACCTCTGGCCTGCTCGAACAACGGCACACCCCCGAGCAGCAGGCTGCCCTCAACCGGCTGGAAACGCTGCTTGCGCTGGTCGAGGGCTGGGTCGATGTCGTGGTCGCGGACGCGGTGGGCGAGCGCCTTCCCGGCTCCGAGGCCTTGCGGGAGACGCTCCGGCGGCGGCGAGCCTCCGGGGGTCCTGCTGAACAGACCTTCGCGACGTTGCTCGGCATGGAGCTGCGGCCGCGCAAGCTCCGCGGCGCCGCCGAGCTCTGGCGTCGACTCACTGATCAGCACGGCATCGAGAGCCGGGACACGCTCTGGAACCACCCGGATCTGCTGCCCACAGCCGACGACATCGAGGACCCTGCTGCATTCATCGACCGGGCCGCCCGCCACGCAGCTGATCTGGAAGATCCGATCGCCGCGCTGGAGCGCACTGCGGGGGAGGCCCCCCGGGAGCAGCAACCCCCACCACTTCCCGGCGACCCTGAGGATCCTGGGGACGACTCGTCGGCGGGCCGCACCGGTTGATCATCCCGCAGTCGCTCGTTCGTCCCCAGAGCGGGCCTGCCGGTCCCCACTCGGTACCCCGACCCACCCACAACTTGTCCACAGTTGTGGACAGCCTGTGGATGCTCGGTTGATCGTCCGGGTTGCCCACTCCAGGATTGCGGCCATGAACCTGCCAGCACCTGACGCCGTGGCCGATGGATGGACCCGTGATGTGCCCGAGCGGCTGCGCCTCGCCCCGGGTCGGGCCGCCCTTTGGCGCTCCCCCACCTGCCTGCAGCTCGGCTTGGATCAGCAACGTGCCATGGTCCTCGACGGGCTACCGGACGCGCTCGTCACGCTACTCAAGCGAATGGATGGCCTGCGCAGCACCGACGAGCTACTCGCCGAGGCGCAGGCCGGCGGATCGTCCCGGCACGAGGCGTTGGGGATGCTGGCGGAGCTGCACCGTTACGGCCTGGTGCAGGACGCCTCAGGCACTGATGAGGGCCCACCGGGCTGGCACCGGGTCGCGCTGGCCGGTGAGGCAGCCAGCTGGTCGGTCAACACCGCACGTCCAGCGTCGGAGCTGCTCCGCCAGCGACGGGAGGCAGCCGTGCACGTGGTCGGATCCGGGCGGGTGGCAGTAGCGGTGGGCACCGCGCTGGCCGCAGCCGGAGTGGGCCGGGTCGCTGTGCGCGCCACCGGCACCGTCACCGCCACGGACCTGGGCACCGGGTACCTGCCGGAGGACCTCGGCCGAGATCGCGCGGCAGCAGCTGCTGATGCGGTTCGCCGCTGCGCCCAGGAAGTGATCGTTGCCCCCCGCCAGCATCCGGATCTGATCGTGCTCAGTGACACGGTGGTTCCGGAGCCGGCCCTGGTGACCGACTTGCTCGGGGCCCGGATCCCGCACCTGTTGGGTTACGCCCACGAGGAGACTGCCGTGGTGGGCCCGCTGGTGTGGCCGGGCCGCAGCAGTTGCCTGCGCTGCGCCGAGTTACACCGCGCAGAGGTCGATGTGGCCTGGCCAAAACTAGCTGCCCAGCTCGTCGACCAGATCCCGGCCGCTGGGCTGGCCTGCACCCAGCTGGCCGCCGCGCTGATCGCCGAGCAGGTCCTCGCCGTGCTCGCCGGGCCGGATTCGGGCCTGCCCACCCCACCGACCTGGGGCTCAGCACTGCACCTGGACCCGATGCGGGGCACGTTGCACCGGCACCCGCGACCGGCCCATCCGCGCTGCGGCTGCGGCGCGGCGTGATGGGGCGAGCCCACTACTGCGCAGGCGAGCGCCGGGAGACAATTACCTCGTGAGCGACATCCCGCGCCGGTCGACCCAGCGCACCGCCCGGCTGGCAAGCCTTCCGCTGGGGGTGGCGGGGCGGGTCGCCGCGGGCTGGGGAAAGCGGCTGGCGGGGCAGGACGCGAACGACGTGAGCGCCGAACTCAGTGCGCGCACCGCCGAGCAACTGTTTGCGGTGCTCGGCGAGCTCAAGGGCGGCGCGATGAAATTCGGCCAGGCGCTGAGCGTGTTCGAGGCGGCTATCCCCGACCAGCTCGCCGCACCGTACCGGGATGCCCTGACCAAATTGCAGTCCGCGGCCCCACCGATGGCCCCGCAGTCGGTACGCCGGGTGCTCGATGAACAACTCGGCTCGGGCTGGCGCCGCCGCTTCGCCGATTTCGCTGACGAACCCGCGGCTGCCGCCAGTATCGGCCAGGTGCACCGGGCGGTCTGGCACGACGGTCGTGAGGTTGCGGTCAAAGTCCAGTACCCGGGCGCGGACGAGGCGCTGCGCTCCGACCTGCGGCAGCTGCAGAGATTCAGCCGGCTCTTCCAGGTGATCGTGCCCGGGCTGGAGGTCAAACCGCTGCTCGCCGAGTTGCAGGACCGGATGGTGGAGGAACTCGACTACCGCGACGAGGCCGACAACCAGCGCGCATTCGCCGCCGCCTTCCGGGACCACCCCGAGATCGCCGTCCCCGTCGTCATCGCCAGCGCACCGAAGGTCATGGTGTCGCAATGGATCACGGGGGTCCCGATGGCGCAGATCATCCGCTGCGGTTCGCGGTCGGAGCGGGACGACATCGGCACCAAGCTCTCGCTGTTCCACTCCTCTTCTCCGACCCTCACCGGGCTGCTGCATGCTGATCCGCACCCGGGGAACTTCCTGCAGCTGGACGACGGGCGGTTGGGGGTGCTCGACTTCGGCGCAGCGGCCAAGCTGCCCGGTGGAACGCCGCGCACGCTGGGGGTAGCGATCCGGCTGGCCGTCGAGGAACGCTCCGAAGAGCTCCTTGAGCTGCTGTGTTCAGAGGGTTTCGTCCGGCCGGGTAGGCGGCTGTGCGCCGAGGACGTGCTGGCCTACCTTGCCCCGTTCGCCGATCCGGTACGCGACGAGATCTTCCATTTCACCCGGGCTTGGATGCAGTCTCAGGCTGAGCGGGTCGGCGATTTCTCCGGCCCGGATTTCCGGACCGGACGTGCGCTGAACCTGCCGCCTAACTACCTGCTGATCCACCGGGTGAGCACCGGAACCTTCGGTGTGCTCTGCCAGCTCGATGCCACCGTGCCGCTGCGTGGCATCGCCCAGCGCTGGCAACCCGGATTCGCCGGCTGAGTCCGGGCCGTACTAGCCGGCCGGGGCGACCGCAAAGTGGACGGTCCCGCCCAACTTGGACCGTGCGGCGCGGTGCACCAGCGGCACCAGCACGCCGTGCAGGAGCGGGTACTTGCGCACGAGAAGCCGCGCGGCTCGACGCGCCTCGTCACCCTCGAGGCGCCACATCCGGGCTGGCACCGCTGTCCCGGTTGGCTTGCCTCCCGCTGTGGACGGCGTTATCTCGACCATCGGGTTGCGGCGCAGCCGCCGGGTCTTGGCCGCGTGCTCGAAACTCCGGACGACCGCGTGATCCCCGTCAACGGCGATGCTTACCGGCACCCCGCGTGGCGTGCCGTCCCGCCGGTAGGTGGTCAACCGGATGGTCTTCTGCCGGACGAAAGGCGCCAGCGCGGGTGTGGTCGCCGCGTCGACCGCTCCGACGACATAGCCGAGCTGGCGTAGCCGCAGGCCGAGCGCCACCGCGGCGAGCACCGATGCCGCGACCAGCAGCGGCGCCTGCCATCCACGCCCGCCGAGATCGGCATCCACGACGTGATTGACGCTGTGCACGGTGTTGGCGACCAGGAATCCGGCCAGCGCGGTCGCGAGTGAGTCGGACCAGACCACGGCGAGGAGGACGGTGACACCGATGCCGATCTGGAATGCCCCCAGGTCATGCAGGAAATGTTCGTGGTACTCGAAATTCACCAGTTCGGCGAATGACCGCGGCGCGGCGAGGGACCACACACCAGCCGCGACCATCCCCACGCCCGCCAATACGGCTACCGCCATGACATATCGGCGAGCCCACACCCCGTCCTCCCGATTCATCCACCCACGCTCCCGGTAGTGCTCCGATCCTCACCACCAGGACGACCCGCCCCCCCATTTCGTGACATCCGCGCCTCCCACAGCTCCACTCCTCCCGCGTTCAGCGGGCTCAGCGGGGTAGAAGCAGCGCCGATGACCCCGCCGAGCCCGCTGAATGCCGGTTTACAGGTGCTCCACCGCGCGGCGGGCTCGGTGATCGGCGTAGCGGGCCAGGCGCTGCCAGCGGCGAGCGGCGGCGAGCCGGCGGGCCAATCGCTCGCGGCAGGCCCGGCGCTGGTCTTCACGCATTCGGTCCCTGGCGAGTATTTCGTACAGCAACATGGTGGGTGCTCCTCGGCTGTGGCGACCGGAGGGTGGGCACCACCGCTGCGGGTCGCGGGGTTGGTGGTCGTTATGAGCTGCGGGGGACCCCGGTTGGGGGCTCTTGAAGAGCCCCCAACCGGGTTAGGCGCCCGGGGTTAGGCCGCGGTGCCCCGCTCGGCGCGCTCGCGCTCCAGCGCGGCTTTGCTGGGCCGGCCACGTGGGCGTTTGCGCGGGATGACGGCACCATGCTCGAAGATCTCGCCACCCCACACGCCCCAGGGCTCGTGCCTGGACAGCGCGCTGTCCAGGCACGCTGCCTTGATCGGGCAACCTGCACAGAGCTGCTTGGCCCGCTCCAGCTGATCGGGGGACTCCGCGAACCACAGATCCGGATCGTGGGTGCGGCAGGGCAGGGCGTCTGATCCGGGGGACGCGGTATCGAGCAGGTGGGCCAGCTCTGCCCCACCCAGTAGGTCGGGCAACGCCCCGCCGTCGAGCGGGACGGTTGCGGTCAACACTTGTCTCTCCTCCTCGGTGGTGGTGCCGGTGAAACTCGCCGGTACCGGGCGCGCCGCGGGATGAGGACCTGGCAACACAGCAAGGCCGCGGATCCCGTTGCGGGGTCCGCGGCCTTTACGAGCCGGATGGCTCGAGGATCAAGGCTCCGGTGCGGACCTGCGCAGGCGGTCGTCGATAACCGGCAGATCAATGCCAGTGGGGGTGATGTAGGCGCGGTGGAAGGGACGCCCGGAGCGCGCCCGGAACGCGCCCATCGGCGCACTCCGCGGACGCTTGGACCAGGTCACCTCGGACATAGCGAGGGGCCCGCGCGGCGGGAAGCAACGGGCTCCGGCAGTGATAGTGATCTCCATCGGAGCACCTCCTTCCCGTTCTGCCCACGCCCGATGGGGCGGGGCGATCCATCCCTGTTCAGCCGCGTGCAACGACCGCCTTCAGGAGATTAAGAGCAAGGTTAGGTCCCCGCTGATACCCCAGCAACCGAATTTCTCGTAATTTTTGCCCGCGTACTCAGCGGGCGCCCGGCTCGCCCCGTACGAGGGCGAGCACGTCGGGTCCGTAGCGGTTCAGCTTGGCCGCTCCGATGCCCGGGATGGTTGTCAGGCCGGCCACGTCGACCGGCCGCTGCGCGGCGATCGCGCTCAGCGTCGCGTCGGTGAGGACCACGAAATCCGGCACGCTCTGCTCCGCGGCGCGGGTGGCGCGCCAATCCTGCAGCCGCGCCAGCAGGTCCTGGTCGGCATCCGACAAAGGCACCGCACGCACTGCGCCCCCCGCGCGCCGCGCGGCCGGGCGGTCCCGTGGAACCAGACCGTCGAGGAACCGGCTGCGACGCCGCGAGCGCCTCCCGCCCGGGCTGCGCGAGAGCGCCCAGGACAGCGCGAGCCGGCGGCGGGCCCGGGTCACCCCGACGTAGAGCAACCGCCGCTCCTCCTCCAGCGCCGCCTGATCACCATCGGCGTACTGGATGGGTAAGGTCCCATCGGCCAGCCCGACCAGGAAGACCGCATCCCATTCCAGACCCTTGGCCGAGTGCAGGCAGGCCAGTGTCACGCCCTGCACCGCCGGCGGGTGGGCGGCCTCGGCCCGGGCGTCGAGTTCGGCGACCAGCCGGCCCAGGTCAGCCCCGGGGATGCTGCCGGCGAGGTCATCAGCCAGCTCGGCCAGCGCATGCAGGGACTCCCAACGAGATCGGGCGGCACTACCCCCGGGTGGTTGAGCGGTCAGGCCGTGGCGGGCCAGCACCGCGCGCACCGTAGCCCCCAGCTCAGTCGCCGGAGCTGAACCGGGCACAGATGCGGCGGCTGCCCCGCGCAACGCGCGGATCGCAGCGCGGATCTCCGGTCGCTGGAAGAACCGCTCCCCGCCCCGAACCTGGAACGGGATACCCCGGGCGGAGAGTGCCTGCTCATATGCCTCGGACTGGGCGTTCACCCGGAACAGCACCGCGATCTCGGCGGCGGCCACGCCCTCGCGCAGCAGATCCGCAACGGCCTCCGCCGTGGCGCCGGCCTCGGCGGCCTCATCGTCGTATTCAGCGAACGAGGGCTCGGGACCGGACGGCTGCTGGCCTTCCAGCGGTTGCCGGGCACCGGCGGGACGCTCACGAGCGCCGGAGATCACTCCGTTCGCCAGGGTCACGACCTGCGGTGTGGAGCGGTAGTCGCGGTGTAGCCGGACGGTGACTGCGTCGGGGAATCGTCTGGTGAACTCCAGGAGGAAGCGGGTCGCCGCACCGGCGAAGGAATAGATGGTCTGGTTCGGATCCCCGACGACGGTCAGGTCATCACGGGCGCCCAGCCAGGCGTGCAGCAGCCGTTGCTGCAACGGCGTGACGTCCTGGTACTCGTCGACGACGAAGCAGCGGTAGCGGTCCCGGAACTCCTGCGCCACCACCGGATGATCTTCAAGTGCGGCAACGGTGTGCAGCAGCAGATCATCGAAATCGAGCACCTGGTTGCGGGTGGTGAGCTCCTCGTACGCCGCGTAGACGCCGGCAACCTGCGTGGCCGGCGCCGGGGTGTCCCGGCGGGCGGCGGCCACCGCGGCGGGGTAGTCCGCCGCAGCGATCAGGCTGGCCTTGGCCCACTCGATCTCGCCGGCGAGATCACGCAGATCATCCGCTCCGGTTCCGGCACCGGCCCGCTGCGCGGCCTGCCCGACCAGGCGGAGTTTGTGCTCCACCAGCGGCCAGGGCGCCCCGCCGATGACCTGGGGCCAGAAATAGCGGATCTGGCGCAGCGCCGCGGCGTGGAAGGTGCGGGCTTGCACCCCGGTCGCACCCAGCTCACGCAGCCGGGTACGCATCTCCCCCGCGGCGCGCGCGGTGAACGTCACCGCGAGTACCTGCCCCGGGGCGACGTGACCGGTGCGGATCAGGTGGGCGATCCGGCGGGTGATGGTGCGGGTCTTGCCGGTGCCCGCCCCGGCGAGCACGCAGACCGGACCCCGCGGAGCCGTGACCGCCGCGCGCTGCTCCCCGTCGAGCCCCTCGAGCGGATCCCGATCAGACCGGTTGCTGAGCACGACAGGCATCCTCGCAGAATGACCTGACAGCCTCATCCGAAGCGCCGCAGCCAGTCTCGATTCGGGGCAGTCTGGAGGGGACGTATCCGACCGAGAGGAGTGACGATGACGCTCACCCGGCCTCCCGGGCCGCTGTCCCGGGGCGGCGAGCAGTACACCAACTACCGGATCGAGGGTCCGGCCCACCGACTGATGCTGCACCCCTTCCTGCGCCGGGTCCGCGCCGAGTTCGGCGGGCAGACCGTGCTGGACACCCGGGCCGGCGTGCTGCTGCACGAGACCGGGCTGCTGCCGCAGCTCTACCTACCCGAAGCGGATCTGCGCGCGGAGCTGCTCGAGCCCACCGGGCACCACACCCACTGCCCGTTCAAGGGTGATGCCTCCTACCGCTCGCTGCGGGTCGGTGACCGGGTCGTGGACAACGCGGTGTGGCACTACCCCCAGCCGTTCGAGGCGGCGTCCTGGCTGGCCGGCTACGCCGCGATGTACTGGTCGGCGGCGGATCGGTGGTGGGATGAGGATGACGAGGTGCGCGGTCACCTGACGGATCCGTTCCACCGGATCGACGTGCGCGCCACCAGCCGCAAGGTCCGGGTACTGGCCGGGGACATGCTGCTCGCCGAGTCCGCGCACCCGCTGGTGCTCTCCGAGACCGGCCTGCCCAACCGCTTCTACCTGCCGGGCTCCGATATGAGGGAGGACCTGCTGGCTGCCAGCGACACCCGGACCGTGTGCCCCTACAAGGGCGAGGCCCGGTACTGGTCGCTTCGGGTAGCCGGACACGAGTTCGCCGATGTGGCGTGGGAGTACTCGCAGCCGCTGCCCGAGGCCGCCCGCATCGCCGGGTACCGCTGCTTCCTGCACGACGAGCTGACCATCGAGGTCGACGGCGAACCCGACTGACCGGCCCCCGCGCCCGGCTTTGCCCGCGGTCGACGATCGCTGCTCGGTGCCGAAAACGGCGCGCCGGCATGCATACGGTGATCATGCTGACAGCCCTACCACGGTCTCACGGGGAGCAACCAGCGGAGCCGGAGCGCATGGAACACCGCACAACGTCGCGTTGTTGGTGCTGAGCGTGAGCGAACTGACGATGTACACGACGGTGTGGTGCGGTTACTGCCGGCGGCTCAAGGCGCAGCTGGACCGCGCCGGGATCACCTTCCGCGAGGTGGACATCGAGCACGACTCGACGGCTGCCGCGTTCGTGGCCAGTGCCAACGGCGGCAACCACACCGTACCGACAGTGCTCTTGGCCGACGGCGCCCTGCTGGTCAACCCCACCATCGATCAGATCGCCGCAGCCATCGCCGCATAGTGACTCCACCAAATCGGCATCGAAACGTTATGATTTGGGTCGTGCTCGGTCAGTAGTCGGGTCGGCGGCGAGGGCGGTGTTCACATGAAGATCAGCGACCGGAAGCGCTGGGAACGGGAACTCATCGACCACATGCGGCAGCACGCCGCGGACCTGGACAAGCCACCCAAGACCCGCGCCGAGCCCACCGGCATCTACGTGACCGGCACCCGCATGCTGCTCTGGACGATCCTGGTCATGATCATGACCAGTGCGGGCTGGGCGATCGGTCTCTACCTCTTCTGAGCGACCACCCCCGATATGGAGACATAACGGGGTAGTTGAGAGCCCGCCCGCCCCGTTATGTCTCCATATCGGGGCGGAGTGCGGGGGAAGAGGGGGGTCAGGAGATGGCGCCGAGAGCGGTGAGGGGGTCGGCCAGCCGTTTGGCGTCGCCGACGACCACGCCGGTGAAGCGGGTCGGGGCGAAGAACTCGGCGGCGGCCTCGGCAACCTGGCCGACGGTGACCGCCTGCAAGCGGGCCGGGTGCTCGAGCAGCCAACCGAGATCCAACCCGACGGTGGCCAGGGTGGCCAGGTTGCTGGCCAGGCCCCGCTGGGAAGCGCCAGCGATGGTCATCGACCCGATCGCGTAGCGCCTCGCGGTGTCCACTTCGGACTCATCCGGCGGCACCACGACCAGCCGGCCCAGCTCGTACCGGGTTTCCAGCAGCGCTGCCGCCGTGACCTCGCTCGCGGTATCGGCATCGGCGATGAGCGTGGCTCCGTGGCGGGTGAACTCGAAGCCGCTGTGCGCACCGTAGGTGTAGCCCT
>DASYAZ010000030.1:0-22360 GCA_036501085.1 Pseudonocardiaceae bacterium
GTACGATTGGTGCGCACCGGCCCCTCCGGGGAATGAAAGATCCGTGAGAAAGACCTTTCAATTCTCTCGAGGGGTCGGGCCTTATTGTGGGACCGACACGCCGGTCAGCGAACTAACGGAGAATGGTTTCCGATAACCCTCACCGCTTATGAATAAGCCTCCGGGAAGACGATCTCTGCGTCGAATGGAGCTTCAGCATCCGTCAATAGCAAGGCGGGTTGCTATCGCCTTTATTTCGAGTCCGACGTCTCAAGTCGGTGGTAGGCCGACGTTCAGGAAGCGGACCTGGCGTGCGATCGACACCGCATGGTCGGCAAAGCGTTCGTAGTAACGGCCCACCAGCGCAGCGTCCACCGCCGGTTCCACCCCATACGACCAATTCTCCGAGAACAGGATGCCAAAAATGCGGCTGCGCAGTGCGTCCACCTCGGCATCTACCTTGGACAGCCGTTCGCACGACCACCCATCGCGGTTCTCGATCGCCATGGCAGCATCCTCCGCCAGACCGGCGGCGAGCACACCCATCCGGGCAAGCACCGGCCGAATATCACCCGGGACCGATACCTGCAGATTCTTCATCTGTGCGATCTTGGCGATGTGCTGGGCGAGATCGCACATTCGTTTCACATCACCCACGGCGCGCAGCGCCACCACCACCATTCGAAGGTCGGTGGCCGCCGGCGCCTGCAACAAGGCAAAGCAGCGTTGACCGGTGTCGTGACACAACCCGGCCACCTCATCCCGTCCGGAGATGACGACCTCGGCAAGACCCCAACTCGCCTGGTGGAGCGCGATCGAGGCGTCGGTCATCATCCGCCCAGCCAACCGAGCGATCCTTGCCAGATCCCGAATCAGCGAGTCCAGCTCGGCATGGACACCCTCCCGCATTGGTCCAACAGTATTGGAACCGTCCACACCCCACGTGCTGTATCGGCGCACCCTCGCCACGCCCGCAGCCGGACACGCCGGAACATCACTCCACCGACTCCACGAAGGGCTGATCATCGAGCCGCTGGGTGATACCTTCGTCACCCAGAGCGATACGTCAACGAAACTCCGAGCAGGCAGGAGCAGCGATGGCACGCATTGGGCTGTTGACGTTCTCCGACGGGCGGGACTTCGTCCACGCCGACATCAAGGCTTTCGGGTACGACGTCGAGCACCGCATCGCGCAGGCGCTCGAGCAAGCCGGGCACGAGGTCATCCGGGCCACCGAACCGATCTGGACCAACACCCTGGCCACCACCGAAGCCCGCCGGGTCGCCGACGCGCGCCCGGACCTCACCATCTTCAACTACCCCGTGTGGGCGTTCCCGCACTTCACGATGCTCGCTGCGGCAGCAACCCCGGGTCCGCTGCTGCTGTTCTCCAACATCGACCCGCAGTTCCCCGGGATGGTCGGCATGCTGGCAGCCGGTGGCGGGCTGGACCAGATCGGCCGGCGGCATACCCGGGTCTGGGGCGATGTAGCTGACGTGGCCGTGCGGGAGCGGGTCCTGGAGACCATTCGTGCCGCGTCGGCAGTGTCCAGCCTGTCGGGCAGTACCTTCGGCCGGTTCGGCGGCCGCCCGATGGGGATGTACACCGCCGTCGCGGATACCGATCAGTGGATGAGGACCTTCGGTGTGGACGTCGAGGAGATCGACCAGTGGGAGATCGTCCGGCGCTCAGCGGCCGTCGAAGCCTCCCGGGTGAGCGCGGGCCGGCAATGGCTGGAGCGACACGCGGCCGAGGTGCGCTACGACGGCAAGGCGCTCACGCCTGAGCTGCTCGAACGGCAGATCCGCTCCTACCACGCAGTGCGGGAACTGATCGAGGAGTGGAAACTCGACTTCTGCGGGATCAAAGGTCAGCCCGAGCTGACCACGCACTTCACCACGATGGACGTCACCGAGGCATTCCTCAACGACCCCTACGACTGGGAAGGCCCGAAGCAGCCCATCGTGTGTGCCACCGAGTCCGACATGGACGGCGCGCTCACCATGCAGCTGCTCAAAGGTCTCTCCGGGACGCCGGTGCTCTTCGCCGACGTGCGGCACTACCACGCTGAGCGCGACATCTGGGATCTGTGCAACTCCGGGCAGCACGCCACGTGGTTCGCAGCGCGCAGTGACGATCCCGCGGAGAACCTGCGCACGGTGCACTTCTACCCCGAGATCTTCTACTTCCCCGCCGGCGGCGCCTCGGTCTCGTTCTTCGCCGCGCCGGGAGAGGCCACCTTCGCCCGGCTGACCCGCCTCGACGGTCAGTACCGGATGCACGTGGCGCGCGGCGAGTTCGAGTCCTATGACGACGCGACCAACGAGGCGCTGGCCCGGCAATCGACTTTTGAGTGGCCCCACGCGTTCGCCCGGCTAGAGGTGAAAGCGGGCGAGTTCCTGTCCACCTTCGGGGCCAATCACATCCACGCGGTACCCGGCGAGCACGTCGCCGAGCTGCGCGCGGTGTGCCGGATGCTTGGCATCGAATGGGCGGGCCTGGGCACGGTGCGGATGGACACGGCCCGGATGGACGAAGCTCAGTGACGGCACTGCTGCTCGGTGTCGACATCGGCACCGCCAGCTCCAAGGGCGTGCTGGCTCGCACCGACGGCACCGTCGTCGCCACCGCGACCCGGGCGCACGAGGTGTCCATGCCCCACCCCGGTTGGGTGGAGCACGACGCGCAGGCGGTGTGGTGGGCGGACTTCACCGCGATCAGCAAGGAGCTGACGGCCCGAGCGCCCGAATCCATCTCGGCAGTCGCGGTCAGCGGCATCGGGCCGTGCCTGCTCCCGGTGGACGGCGCGGATCAGCCGTTGCGGCCGGCGATCCTCTACGGGGTGGACACCCGGGCCCAGGCCGAGATCGATGAGCTGAACGAGACCCTGGGCGCCCAGACCATCTTGGAGCGCTGCGGCTCGCTGCTCACCTCGCAAGCGGTCGGGCCCAAGCTGGCCTGGCTGCGCGCGAACGAGCCCGATACCTGGGCGCTGACCCGCCGGTTCCTGATGGCCAGCAGCTTCATCGTGCGCCGGCTGACCGGCAGTTACGTCCTCGACCATCACTCGGCCAGCCAGTGCACTCCGATGTACGACCCGGTCGGGCAATGTTGGATCCCGGAGTGGACCGAGCTGATCGCCCCCGGGCTCGAGCTGCCCCAGCTGTGCTGGCCCGCCGACGTCGTCGGCCAGGTGCAGGCCGGCGCCGCCGAGCAGACCGGCATTCCGGCGGGCACCCCGGTGGTGGCCGGCACGATCGATGCCTGGGCGGAGGCCACCAGCGCCGGCGTCACCGAGCCCGGCGACGTCATGCTGATGTACGGCACGACCATGTTCCTGGTCGAGGTGCTGGACCGCCCGCGGCGCAGCCCACATCTCTGGGGCACAGTGGGCACCTTTCCCGGCACTCACAACTTCGCCGCCGGGATGGCCACCTCGGGTGCGATCACCGAGTGGATCCGCAAGCTGACCGGGGAACCCACCTTCGACCCGCTCCTCGCCGAAGCCCAGCACTCACCACCCGGCTCACGCGGCTTGCTCCTACTGCCCTACTTCGCCGGGGAGCGCACCCCGCTGTTCGACCCCGACGCCCGCGGCGTGCTGGCCGGGCTGACGCTGCGCCACACCCGGGGCGATATCTACCGGGCCGCGCTGGAGGCCACCGCCTACGGGGTACGGCACAACCTCGCGGCGATGCGCGAGGCCGGTGGTCAGCTGCGCCGCCTGGTGGCCGTCGGCGGCGGCACCAAGGGGGGGTTGTGGACGCAGATCGTCTCCAATGTGCTGAACGCTCCGCAGGAGCTACCCCACCAGACAATCGGTGCCTGCCTGGGTGATGCGCTGCTCGCCGCCATCGGGATCGGCGCCATCGGCGGCGGGCAGCCGGACCTGGCCCGGTGGAACCCGATCGCCACCACGATCGAACCACGCCCCGAACCCGCCGCCGCCTACGAGCGCTACTACTCCCTCTACCGGGAGCTCTACCCGAGCACCATCAGGATCGCCCACGCGCTCGCCCAGGAGCAGCGTGACACCCCAGCCACAGATTCCCCTCGTCCCGGAGGTAACTGATGGTCACGTCATCGTCGCAAGCCCGGGTGACCACGCGCCGGGTGTACGCCCTGGGCGCGCTGGCCGCGGTGCTCTTCGGTTACGACAACGGCATCATCGGTGCCGCGCTGCTGTTCATCCCGCGCGATCTGCCCCTCACACCCTGGGAGCAGGGTGCGGTGGTCAGCGCCACCGTGTTCGGCGCCATGCTGGGTGCCCTGGGCAGCGGTCCCGCGGCTGACCGCCAGGGCCGGCAGCGGATCCTGCTGGCTGCGGGGGCGGTGTTCACCGTCGGCGCACTGGGTGCCGGCCTCGCGGTGAGCGTGGCCTCGCTGGTGGTGTTCCGGTTCGTGCTGGGGTTGGGCATCGGTATCGCCTCGGTGCTGGTGCCGCTGTACCTGGCCGAAATGGCGCCGGCCCGGGATCGTGGTGCAGTCACCTCGCTGAACCAGTACATGATCATTGTGGGGACGGCGCTGGCGGCGGCCTTCGGCTACGGGCTGGCCTTCGTCGGGTCGTGGCGCTGGATGCTGCTGATCGGCGTGTTCCCGGCCATCGTGCTCATGATCGGGATGTTCGCCATGCCCGACACTCCCCGATCACTGATCCGGCGGGGGCGCTCCGACCAGGCCCGCGCGGTGCTGATCGGCCTGCGCGGCGACACGACGCAGGCCGAACGAGAGTTCGCCGAGATCACCGCGATCGAGCAGCAGCAGCACGACCGGCGCACCACCGCCCGCCTGACCGCGCCGTGGGTTCGCCGGCTGCTGCTGCTCGGCGCGCTGCTGGCCATCTTCCAGCAGGTCACCGGCATCAACGCGATCGTGTACTACGCGCCGACCGTGCTCACCGGGTTCGGGGTGTCCAAGACCGCCGCGCTGCTGTTCGGTTTTCTCAACGGGCTGGTGAACATCCTGACCATCGCCCTGGTGGTCCGGTCCAAGGTGGTCGACCGGCGCGGCCGCAAGCCCGTGCTGCTGGCCGGCCTGGTGGGCATGTCGATCAGCCTGTTCGCCGTGGGTGTGGCGGCGGTGGTGCTGCCGGTGGACTCGACGGCGCTGTTCGTCATCGCCGCGGCAGCGTTCGTCGTGTTCACCAACACCTTCTCCGCCACCTGGGGTCCGGTGCTGTGGGTGATGCTGGCCGAGATCTTCCCGCTCGCCATCCGGGGAGCAGCGATGGCCATCGCCACGCTGTTCAACTGGTTGGCCGCCTTCGTCGTCTCCCTGACCTTCCCCAGCTTCAGCGCATTCGCCGGTACGGGCGTCGCGTTCATCGTCTTTGCCGCTGTCGGTGTGGTGCTCTTCCCCATCGTGTGGTGGTTGGTTCCGGAAACCAGGGAACGCAGTCTGGAAGCACTCGAAGAGGATTTCCGCAACAGCACCGGGATCCGGCTTTCCACCGCCGCCAAGCCTGCCGCCGCGGATACCGGAGGTACCGCATGACCGTCCATTACGGCCCCTACGGTTCAAGCCTGCGGGATCTGCCGCGGCTGCGCAGCACCCGCCGCCGCCGCGCGTCCAGCTGGGACCGCTCGGGCGGTAACGACGACCGCCTCACCCTCCTGCCAGGGCACAGCGCCACCCTCGCCGACATCGACGGTGCCGGCAGCATCAACCACATCTGGGTGACCGTCGCCAACGAGCAGATGGTGCGCAATCCATGGATGCGCGAACCCGACTACCTGCGCAGGCTCGTGCTCAGCGCTTACTGGGACGGCGAGGGGCATCCCAGCGTCGTCGTGCCGCTGGGCGATTTCTTCGGGGTCGGGCACGGCCGCACCACTAACTTCGTCTCCGCCCCGCTCCAGATGAGCCCAGAGGACGGCAAGGGGTTCAACTGCTTTTTCCACATGCCGTTCGGCAGCGGTGCACGACTGGAGATCACCAGCGAGCTGACCCACGAGACTGTTTTCTTCTACTATTACATCGACTATGAGGAGATCGACGAACTCGAAGACGGCCTCGGACGTTTCCATGCTCAGTGGCGTCGCAGCAATCCTTGCTCAGGGGTGCCGCAAGAATCGGAGAGCAACGCCGACTACCTGCTCGCCGGGCACAACCTCGACGGGAAAGCCAACTACACCATCCTCGAGGCGACCGGCCGGGGCCACTACGTCGGCTGCGTGCTCAATATCCACAATCTTCGCGACACCACAGAATGGAACTGGTACGGCGAGGGCGATGACATGATTTTCATCGACGGCGATCAATGGCCGCCCACCCTCCATGGCACGGGCACCGAAGACTATTTCAACACCGCATGGTGCCCGGCTCAGTCCTACCACGCCCCGTACCACGGCATCACCTTGCCCGGTGGCGACAACTGGAGCGGCCAGATCAGCCTGTACCGCTTCCACATCGAGGATCCCGTTCCTTTCGAGAGATCGATCCGGGTCAGCATCGAGCACGGCCACGCGAACAAGCGCAATGACGACTACTCCTCGGTCGCCTACTGGTACCAGACCGAGCCACACGCTCCCTTCCATCTTGATCCTGTCGAGTCGCGCACTCCCCGGACCTGATGACGGCCCCGAACGTGCGTACCATTTGTCTAGGGCGACAAGACGGACACGAAGGCGGCTACGTTGCTCATCCTGCTCACCTGCCCGCCGCCCGAAGACACGGCGGCTACGGCGGCTACGGCGGGTAGCGAGAACGTCAGGTACCGGCCAGATCTTGCTGAGGCATGTCCAGACACCGTCGCCAGCGCGCTCGCCTCCCTCAAACCGGACGTTCTGGTCACTCGGCATGCCGTGGCGCCGGGCGCACTGGCCGCCTGGCGGGCAGTGCGCCCGGGCGCGCCACTGCTGGTCGTCAGCACCGGAGATGGCGGTGGCACCGAGCACGGCATCAGGTACTGCCGGGCCCCGGACACCACCGAGGCGCTGAGGGTCGCCGAGCAGACCTGGAACGAGATGGTGAGCACACCGCCACCCACCCGCCGCTCCGCAGCGCGAACGGTGACGCTGGTCGGCGCCGGCATCGTCAACCTGATCACGGCGCTCCGGTTGGTCCGCCACGGTTACGAGGTCACGGTCTATGAGGGGTCGCCGGATCCCCGCAGCAATGCGCACTGGACAGCCTATGGCTGCACCCGCGGCGGCGGCGATGGGCGGATGT
This sequence comes from Pseudonocardiaceae bacterium, assembly GCA_036501085.1. Classification (GTDB taxonomy): domain Bacteria; phylum Actinomycetota; class Actinomycetes; order Mycobacteriales; family Pseudonocardiaceae. The sequence goes on from DASYAZ010000030.1 coordinate 7,153, forward strand.
TCACCCTGACCGAGGCAGACAGTTACAACGGCCGGGCACGGCGCCCGGACGGCACGTCGAATGATCTGCTGTTACGCCCGGTATCCGATCACGGCTGGTTGGTGTCCAAACCCGGCGATCTCGTGGACCGGGAGCGCCGGTGGGCCGAGGATTTTCACCGGATCCCGCCGTGGCTGGCGGACAGCTACAACGCCGACATCTTCGCGGTGAACCAGGCGGCGGGCAGGCAGTGGGAGCGCCTGATCACATCGGATCCCGACCTGTTCGACGAGCACACCGGGTACCGGGAAGGGATCCTCCGGCTCTACACCGAGCTCGACTACTTCCGCTGGCACATCGCCCGCAACGACCGCGTCGGCGCCACCCGGCAGATCCTGACCCCGGATCAGGTGCGCGCCTGCTACCCCGCGCTGGAGGACGCCTGCGCGGCGGGGACCGTAGTCGGCGGGATCAACGTGATCGGATTCACCGTCAACATCCACAAGTTCCTGGCCCAACTCGTCAGCACCCTGGAAATCGAAGGTGTCCAGTTCCAGTGGAACTCGCCGGTCGCCGGTGTCCATTGGGCCGGACCGGGCATCGCTGATGGGCTCGAAACGGCCACTGGCACCATCCGCAGCCACCACTACGTGCTCTCGCCCGGAGCCTATGGGGATCAACTGCTGCGGGGCACCGCCGCTCACGGGCAGATTCAGGGAATGCTCGGTGTGTGGCTCACCGTGCCCAACATCGAGCCGCAGCTCATGAATTCGGTCAAGATCGCCCGTCAGGGTCATCGGGCGGAGGAAACCAACGTGACCCTGGCCACTGACCGTTCTGGTGGGCCGGCGCTGGTGTGCGGCGCAGGGTATGGCTGGACCGGTCTCGACCCCTACAACATCGACACCGATGAGCTGGATGTGCTTTTCGACGCGCTGGAGGACACGGTCCGCCAGTTCTTTCCCCGGGCGCACGCCGCGGCACAGGCCGCCCGCACTCTCGATGCAAGCCGGCAGCTGTGCGTACGACCCTGGACGCCATCATGCCTCGGAGTCTTCGAGCAGGTGCCGACCCGAGAAGGCGGGCTTCTCCTGGTCACCGGCGGTCACAACACCGGTGGTTTCGCACAATCCCCCGAGGTCGCGGACGCAGTGCTGGCCGCCGTCGAGGGCCGGGCGCACCAGATGCACACCAGGTACCATCCGTTACGCCTCGAGCGGTTCTACAGTTAACGCCGTTTCGTGCGGGTTTTTGACCAATCTCAGGATCACATCATCGTGAATTTGACCATATTTTCTGCTGAACAGGTCCTGCATGATCACATAATCCTGAGATATTCCGTCCACCGCCTGGAACGAGTATGATTCGGCCGCTTCTCGCCCCGCCCTGGTTCCATTGTCGTCGACGACCCGGACCGGCAGCCCACCGATCCCGGTGATCGCATGGCCGGCTACGATCTCACGCCCGCACACATACGTCTCCTCATCCGAGGTCACGAACTTCACCCGGTATGAACGTTGGTTCGCACCCGAGTCCACCCTGATGGTGATGGCCCAGAACTGATCCAGTGTCCGCGTGCTCGGCGCTTCCCACAGCTCGTCGAACTTCGTTCCCACAAAGGTACCCAGCTGAGCCTGCGGGCTGGTCTGGTACTGGGCGGCATTCCACGAGGTGATGTTCACCGGGTAGAAGGAGACCACGATGCTGTCGTCCACGCGGTACATCTGTACCGGAGGTAACGCCGAATAGATTCGAATGTCGATGTTCTTCTGCAGGTGTTCCTGCAGACCATCCCGGAACTCGTGCAGGACCAGCAGATTATCCATGATGCTGTCGAAGACGTTAGTCTGCCGTAACAGGTCGTCCGCGCGCTGCTCAGCAGCTCTCGCGTCGGGATCCAGCAACAGTATCCGCACTTCCACGTTCTGTTCCAGCGCGGCCCGGAGTGAGCTGAGGAAAGGCTGCCGGTAACCGCCCTGCAGCAGGTCGGTCCACATCTCCAGGATCAGGATCCGGTACCGCGCATCCGCCGCATGCCCGATGAATGCACGATGATCGAATCTTTCCAGCACGGAGTCACGGCGGAGTTCGGCTCGCGCGATGAACGGGGCGATGATGAATAACACGACAATCGTCCCGATCAGATCGGCCGAGATGTTGAGGCTGAGGTTCTTCCCGTACTCGGGCAACGAACTGGCAACGACGAGTAAGACTGCGACCACTACGGCCAGAAACACTACTACGGCGATGTAGTAACTACGCCGTTGCATATACGCCCAGAGGTAGCCCGGCGCCGTGTGTCGCCGACGATCTTTCCTCACGCAACCCCCTGCCGCACTCGCCCCCTCGGGCTTTAACTCACGCTATCAAGTGCTCGCCTGGGTCGGCAAAGGTCATGAGCACCGGCCGCGCTCATCACCGGTGTCGGCAGTGTCGGTATCGGAGCGCCCATCCATGGGGGCCGGACCGCTCCGGGCGCACGCCCGACCGCCATCGTCGAGAAGGGTAGCCGATCCGGTGTCGAGGAATCGCTCGAAGACCGCCCTGAGCTCTTTCCGGAACCTGCCGATCTCTGCCCGGACGCTCGCCACTTCCGCCGCCAACTCATGGACATTCCGCGACCGCTCGCTCACGTGACGCATCCCATACTCCCAGTCACTGCTCGACAATTATTCGGTATGGACAAATTTCTCTCGCCCTAGCGAGGCGGGGAATTTTCGAATGAGTTAACAAGAGACATACAACATGGGTACAGGAAGGGAAATAACTTCGTCTTCGTAACACAGGCGCCCCTCGACGCCGATTATCTGGGTGGCATGACTTTGTGCTCCGGTGGATTCCCACCCGAATAGGGACTGGAGGATCCTGCCTGCGGCTAACGGTGCCGCGCGGTTCCGGTCCCTCCATTGCGGCCCGGCCCACTCGCCCCCTCGGGTGCGGCCGGGCCGCCATTCCTGATCACCCCGCTACGACCATGGCAATGGCTGTTCTCGTAGGCTGCCTGGGTGAGCGTTGCGCAGATCACTCCGCACGGTGCCAGCCGGATATGGGTCGAGATCTCCGGTGCACGGTGGGCGGCATTGCGCGCCGAACCCGTGACTCCGCGGGGTGCGGTGGCCGTGCTGGTACCCGGGTTCACCGGATCTAAAGAGGACTTCGCCCCGCTGATCGACCCGTTATGCGACGCGGGGCTGTCAGTGCTGGCCCTGGACCTGCCCGGACAGTACGAGTCGCCCGGCCCGGACCGCGAGCAGGACGTCTACCCCGACCCGCTGGGCCGGGCGCTGGCCACGCTGATGGTTGAGCTGGCCACCGCTGGGGATCGGGTACTACTGATGGGACACTCCTACGGGGGGCTGGTGGCCCGGGCAGCCATGCTCGCGGGGGCCCCGGTGGCGGGACTGACCCTGCTGGACTCGGGCCCTGGCGCACTTGCCCCGGGGTGGCGGACCACGATGATGGAAGCCCTTGAGCCAGTCCTGCGCAGCGGGGGCACCGGGGCCGTCCAGGAAGTGCTGGAGGCCCGCGATGGGGTCGCTGAGCCAGCTGAGCTGGCCGCGCTGCTGCGGACCCGGTTCCTGCGCTCCTCGGCCACCGGGCTGCTCGGCATGGGGACCGCGTTGCGCACCGAGCCGGATCGGGTCAGTGAGCTGGCCACCATCCTGAGCGCCGGCGCGATCCCGTGCCTGGTGGTCTTCGGTGAGTCCGACGACGCCTGGCCGCTGGAGGCACTGCACGAGATGGCGGCACGGCTGGGTGCGGGCCTCGCGGTGATACCGCATGCCGCGCATTCGCCGAACACGGAGAATCCAGCCGCGCTGGTCAAGGTGCTGCTGCCCCGCTGGCAGCAATGGCTGGCAGCTACCCGATAGCTACCCGGCGGCACGGTCGATATCGGAGGCGAACCCACCACGGCCTGGTCGATCCGGCGTAGCAGCCTGGTGATGGTGAGCAGGCCCGCGCGCGCCGGCGGGCAGCCCCGGTCGGTGGGCGGACCTGCGCCGGTAGGGTTCCCGGTGTTGATCGAGAAGATCCTGCCCCACGAGGTGGCGGGCGCTGAGGAGTTCGGCGACCCGCCGGATGCCGTGCTGTACCCGGGAGAGGCGGAGTTACTGACCCGGGCGGTGGACAAGCGCCGCCGGGAGTTCCGCACGGTGCGCCACTGTGCCCGCCACGCGCTGCGCCAGCTCGGCGTTTCTCCGGCGCCGGTGCTGCGCGGCGAGCGCGGGGAGCCGCACTGGCCGGCCGGGATCGTCGGCAGCATGACGCACTGCAGCGGATACCGGGCCGCCGCGGTGGCCCGCAGCAGCGATCTGCACGCACTGGGCATCGACGCCGAACCGAACGAGCCACTGCCCGAGGGAGTTCTGGACGTTATCGCCTTGGGCGAGGAGCGAGACCGGTTGGCCGCGCTTAATTCCGCAGATGCGGAAACCCACTGGGATCGAATCCTTTTTTGCGCCAAGGAATCGGTATATAAGGCGTGGTTCCCGCTGACCCGTTGCTGGCTGGGATTCGAGGACGCCGCCGTCACAATCAATCCTGGCGACGCAGGCACCGCTGCGGGCACATTCACCGTACGCCTTTTAGTAAGCGCACCGGATCCCCGAGCCGACCGGCTGGCCCACGTGACAGGCCGCTGGGTGCGCGGCAACGATCTCGTGATCACGGCGATCGCCTTGCCCACCACGCCGTGACCTGGTCGGCGGTAATCGCTGGCCAAAGCCGCGACCATGCCGATTCGACATGTCCCGTTCACCAACCGTTTCGTTTGATCTGCCACGCTTCGGGCGCGGGGTCCCATGACGGGCGAAGGGGCCGATGTGGAAGTCATCGTCTTGGTCGTGATCATCACGGCGTTGGTTTTCGATTTCACCAATGGGTTTCACGACACGGCCAACGCCATGGCGACCTCGATCTCCACGGGAGCGCTGCGGCCGAAGGTGGCCGTAGCCATCTCCGGGGTGCTCAACCTCGTCGGAGCGTTCCTTTCCGTGGCGGTGGCCAAGACGATCTCCAGCGGCCTGGTGGATGACACGAAGATCACCCCGGTGGTGATCTTCGGTGGGTTGATCGGGGCGATCGTGTGGAACCTGCTGACCTGGTTCCTGGGATTGCCTTCGAGTTCGTCGCACGCACTGTTCGGTGGTCTGATCGGGGCCACCTGGGTGGCAGCGGGAACCGGCGCGGTGCACTTCGCGACGGTGATCTCCAAGGTGCTCGTGCCTGCGATCCTGGCGCCGATCGTGGCCGGGCTGGTGGCGATGATCGGTACCTACCTGGCCTACCGGATCACCGCACGCCGGGATCACGCCACCGTGGGCAGCGGTTTCAAGGTCGGTCAGGTGGTCTCGGCCTCGATGGTCTCGCTGGCGCACGGCACCAACGACGCGCAGAAGACGATGGGCATCATCACCCTGACGCTGGTGACTGCGGGCCTGCTGCCCACCGGCTCCGCGCCTCCGTTCTGGGTGATCCTGACCGCGGGTACGGCGATCGCGCTGGGCACCTACCTGGGTGGCTGGCGGATCATCAGAACGCTCGGCAAGCGGATCACCGAGATCGAGACGCCGCAGGGATTCTCCGCCGAGACCTCCAGCACCGCGGTGATCCTGGTCTCCTCGCAACTGGGGTTCCCGCTCTCGACCACCCAGGTGTGCTCGGGCGCGATCTTCGGCGCCGGGGCCGGCCGCAAGCTCGCCCGGGTGCGGTGGAGCCTGGCCGGCCAGATGGTGATCGCCTGGGTGCTGACACTGCCGGCGGCAGCCGTGGTCGGGGCGGTGGCCGGCCGGGTAGCGGAGACAGGAACGGCCGGCACCGTGATCGTGGCCGTGGCCGGTTTGGCCTTCGGTGCCGGAATCTACGCCCTGTCTCGCCGCCAGCCGGTGGGCGCGCACAACGTCAACGACCTGCCGGCCGGCCGGCCGCAGCCCGCCGGCGCCGCGGCGTGAGGGAGACTCGCGCCCTGGTGGTCGCTACGGTCTCTACCTGATCATCGCCTAGATCGGTCCGCTACGATCCCGCCCGGATGAAAGTCTGAGTCGTACCCAACGGATGGCGGTAGGCGCATGTTCGGCACGCTCGGGGTACCCGACCCCGCACGCGGCTTGCTCTTCGACCTGGACGGTGTGCTCACCCAGACTGCCAAGCAGCACGCGGCGGCCTGGAAGATGATGTTCGACGAGTTCCTGGCGGAGCGCGCCCGGGACACCGGTGAGCCCTTCGCGGCGTTCGATTCCGGAACCGACTACGACACCTATGTCGATGGCAAGCCCCGGCTGGCGGGCACCGAGTCGTTTCTGGCATCCCGGCACATCGAGCTTCCCACCGGAACACCGCAGGACCCGGCCGGGAAGCACACCGTGTACGGGCTGTCCAACCGCAAGAACGACCTGGTGCTCGAGCTGATCCGTACCGAGGGTGTCACCGTCTACCCGGGTTCGGTGCGCTACGTGCACGCAGCGCGCGCGGCCGGGATACCCTGCGCGGTGGTGACCTCCAGCGCGAACGCCGAGCAGGTGCTCACCTCGGCGGGGCTGATCGGCCTGTTCGACGCCCGGGTGGATGGGCTGGTCGCTACCCGCGAGGGGCTCGCGGGTAAACCAGCCCCGGACACCTTCCTGGCAGGTGCCCGGTTGCTGGACGTGACCCCGGAGCACGCCGTGGTCTTCGAGGACGCGCTGGCCGGTGTCGCGGCCGGGAGAGCAGGGGGCTTCGGCTACGTGGTCGGGGTGGACCGGGTCGGGCAGGCCGAAGCGCTGCGCACGCATGGCGCCGATGTGGTCGTGAGCGACCTGGCCGAGCTGCTGGACCGGTCATGATCGAGCAACAGTGGTTTGCCGTCGAGCCGTGGACGGTGCGGGAAGTCGGGCTGGATCTCACCGCGCTGGGGCAGACGGAGTCGGTGTTCGCGCTGGCCAACGGGCACATCGGGCTGCGCGGCAACCTCGACGAGGGTGATCCGCATTCGCTGCCGGGCAGCTACCTCAACTCCTTCTACGAGCTGCGGCCCCTGCCGTACCCCGAGGGTGGCTACGGCTACCCCGAGTCCGGTCAGACGATCATCAATGTCACCAACGGCAAGTTGATCCGGCTGCTGGTCGACGACGAGCCGCTGGATGTGCGCTACGGCGAGCTGCGCTCGCACGAGCGAGTACTCGACCTGCGAGCCGGAGCGCTGCACCGCAGCATGGAGTGGGTCTCCCCCGCCGGCAAGGCGGTGCGGGTGACCTCGCAACGGCTGGTGTCACTGGCTCAGCGTGCCGTGGTGGCGATCAACTATGACGTCGAGCCGGTGGACTCGCCGGTGCTGCTGGTCCTGCAGTCCGAACTGGTCGCCAACGAGCAGTTGCCACCGGCCACGGACGATCCCCGGGTGGCCGCGGCACTGTCCGAACCGCTGGTCGCCGAGCAGCGCCGGAGCAACGACACCGGCGCCACCCTGCTGCACAGCACCCGTCACTCCGGGTTGCGAATGGCCGCAGCGATGGACCACGAGATCGCTGGGCCCTCCCGCACCGAGTTCCACTCCTCGGCCACCGAGCATGTCGCGCGGACCACCGTCATCTGCCGGTTGGAGCCCGGGCAGCGGTTGCGGGTGGTGAAATACCTGGCCTACGGCTGGTCCTCCCAGCGGTCTCTCCCGGCACTCAACGATCAGGTCCGCGCGGCGCTGGCGGCAGCCCGGTACACCGGCTGGACCGGGCTGATCTCCGAACAGCGCCGTTACCTGGACGACTTCTGGGCGGCGGCCGATGTGGAGGTGGAGGGCAACCCGCAGCTACAGCAGGCGGTCCGGTTCGGGCTGTTCCACGTGTTGCAGGCGGGAGCGCGTGCCGAGGGCCGGGGGATCGCGGCCAAGGGACTCACCGGCCCGGGTTATGACGGGCACACCTTCTGGGACACTGAGACCTTCGTCCTGCCGGTCCTGAGCCATACGGTGCCCGACGCGGCCGGCGACGTGCTGCGCTGGCGGCAGCAGACCCTCCCGCTGGCTCTCGAGCGGGCCAGCCAGCTCGGCCTGGACGGTGCGGCGTTCCCCTGGCGGACCATCCGCGGCCAGGAATGCTCGGGGTACTGGCCGGCCGGTACTGCGGCCTTCCATGTCAACGCCGACATCGCCGACGCAGCGGTCCGGCACGTGACCGCTACCGGCGACACGGATTTCGAGCGCGATGTCGCGGTGGAGCTGCTGGTGCAGACGGCGCGGTTGTGGCGCTCGCTGGGCCACCACGACGGGGCTGGACACTTCCGGATCGACGGGGTGACCGGGCCGGACGAGTACAGCGCGGTGGCCGACAACAACGTCTACACCAACCTGATGGCACAACGTAACCTGGTGGCCGCCGCAGACGTCGTGGGCCGGCACCCGGATCACGCGGCCGCCTTGGGGGTGGACACCGAAGAGACCGCATCGTGGCGGGACGCCGCAGCTGACATGGTGATTCCCTACGACGAGAAGCTCGGCGTGCACCCTCAGGCCGAGGGATTCACCGACCACGCGCTGTGGGATTTCGCCGCTACCACGCCGGACCAGTACCCGCTGTTACTGCACTTCCCCTACTTCGATCTGTACCGCAAGCAGGTGGTGAAGCAGGCTGATCTGGTGCTGGCGATGCACATGTGCTCGGAGGCGTTCACCGACACGCAGAAGGCCCGAAACTTCGCCTACTACGAGCGGATCACCGTCCGCGACTCGTCACTGTCGGCGGCCACCCAGGCGGTGATGGCTGCCGAGACCGGTCACCTCGACCTGGCCTACGACTACCTGTGCGAGACCGCGCTGATGGACCTGGCCGATCTGGCGCACAACACCAGCCAGGGCCTGCATGTCGCCTCGCTGGCCGGTGGCTGGTCCGCGCTGGTGGCCGGGTTCGGCGGGTTGCGCCATCGGCACGACCGCGTCCTGGCGTTCGCACCCCGGCTGCCCGGCACCCTGACCAAGATCACCTTCCGGCTGCGCTGGCGGGGGCAGCGGCTCCGGGTTCAGATCACCTCCGGGCAGGCGGAATACCAGCTGCTGGACGGGGCCGAGCTGGAGCTGAGCCACTACGGGCAGCTCATCACGCTCACCGCGGCGTCCCCGGTGCTGCAGCCGATCCCGGTCGTCCCCGCCCCCGAGCAGCTGCTGCAGCCAGTGGGGCGGGAGCCACTCGCGCGCCGGGTGCGTGACCCCGCGGATGAGTGATGCCGGCACCTCACGCCCGATCCGCCAGCGCGGGTAACCGCTGATCGTCCAACCACGACCGCGGGCCGGCGTGCTGCACCCGCACGGACGCCACGGCGACGCCGAATCGGAGGATGCGCGCGGGGTCGGTGATTCCCCGCGCCCGAGCGAATGCGACCGCACCGTGCAGCACGTCGCCGGCGCCTACCGTGTCGCGGACATCCACCGGGGGGACCTTGACGGCGCCGCCGGCCTCCCGGGTTCTCCAGCGCACCGGCCCGGCACCCGCCGTCGTCGCCACCAAGCGGGCGCCCTCATCCACCAGCGTGGGCACGATCGCCTCGAAACCACCGGCCGTACCGGCGACGAAAGCCGCCGAGCACACCACCGTGTCGGCGAGCGGCACCAGCTCGGCGTAGACCGCTTTGGGGCTGCCGCAGTCCAGGACCACCGGGACCCCGGCCGCGTGCGCCACCCGGGCGGCCGGCACCGCCAAGGCGGGGTGGTGGCCGTCGATCAGCAAGACATCGGCATCCCGGATCAATGCGGGGAGTTCGGCCGGCACGGCGACGAGCATTCCTTCCGCGTTGCGGGAGATCACCGAGCGTTCCCCACTGCCGCTGAGCACCGTGACCGCCGAGATGCTGAGATCCGCGCCGCCCACCCAGGCGTCCACCACCTCCAGCCCAACGCGGTCCAGTTCCGCCGCCGCCAGCCGGGCCACCGGCCCCGGGCCCAACCCGGAGACCAGCACCCCCTGCCCGCCCAGGGTCCCGAAGGTCACCCCCGCCACCGCCGCCGGACCCCCTGCCGCCAGGTCGCTACGCTCCGCCACCACCTTCTCGTCCACCCCAGGCCGCCGGCCCACGACCTGAACCAGATCCAGCGTGCTCAACCCCACAAATACTCCCCGCACCACCCCTTCTTTACCGCATTCAGCGGGCTGAGCGGGTCTATCGAGTGCCGGATAACCCCGCTCAGACCGCTGAATGCGATCTAGCTCGGGTAGCGTCGGGTGCGTGCGGTTCGTTGACGATCATCGGCCTGGGTACAGCCTGACCTACGACGATGTCTTCCTGGTGCCCTTGCGCTCAGAGGTGGCGTCCCGGTTCGATGCGGATCTGTCCACGGTAGACGGATCGGGCACGACCATCCCGCTCGTTGTCGCCAACATGACTGCGGTCGCGGGCCGCCGGATGGCCGAGACGGTGGCCCGCCGCGGCGGGCTGGTGGTGATTCCCCAGGACGTGGACCCGGCGGTGGTCGCTGAGACGGTGGCCTGGGTGAAGTCGCGGCACCTGGTGCTGGACACCGCGCTCACGCTGGGCCCGCAGGACGCCGTCGCCGACGCGGCCGCGCTGCTACCCAAGCGGGCGCACCGTGCGGTGGTGGTGGTCGATGGCGCACACCGTCCGATCGGGCTGGTCACGGAGGCCGAGCTCACCGGGGTGGACCGGTTCGCCCGGCTGGTCGACGTCGCGCAGGCCGATCTGGTGGTGGTGCCCGCAGAGACCGAACCACGCAAGATCTTCGAACAGTTGCATCAGCGCCGCCTGGAACTGGCGCTGGCGGTGGACGGGCACGGCCGACTGATCGGGGTGTTGACCCCCACCGGAGCGTTGCGCGCCGAGCTGTACACGCCCGCGCTGGACCCCGCGGGCCGGCTGAGGGTGGCCGCAGCACTCGGGGTGAACGGCGACGTCACCGCCAAGACCGAGGCACTGCTCGCCACCGGGGTGGATCTGCTTGTCGTCGATACCGCGCATGGTCACCAGCTCAAGATGCTCGACGCGCTGCGGGCGGTCCGGTCCCGCCGGCCGGAGGTTCCGGTGGTCGCCGGGAACGTGGTGACCGCTCAGGGCACTCGCGACCTGCTCGAAGCGGGTGCGGACATCGTCAAGGTCGGGGTGGGTCCGGGCGCGATGTGCACCACCCGGATGCTGACCGGGGTCGGCCGGCCACAGTTCTCCGCGGTGGCCGAGTGCGCCGCTGCCGCCCGCGCGGCGGGCGGACATATCTGGGCTGACGGTGGAGTGCGTCACCCGCGCGACGTCGCGCTGGCGCTGGCGGCGGGGGCGGCGAACATCATGATCGGCTCATGGTTCGCGGGAACCCTCGAGTCACCGGGTGACCTGCAGCGCGACCAGACCGGCCAGCCCTACAAGGAGTCATACGGGATGGCGTCCAAGCGGGCCGTCGCCGCCCGCAGCACGGCTGAGGACACCTTCGACCGGGCCCGCAAGGCACTCTTCGAGGAGGGTATCTCGACTGCCCGGATGTACCTCGACCCGCAACGCCCCGGGGTGGAAGACCTCATCGACTTCATCTGCGCCGGGGTGCGCAGCGCCTGCACCTATGCCGGTGCCCGGACGCTGCCGGAGCTGGCCGAGCGAGCGGTGATCGGGGTGCAGTCACCCGCCGGCTTCGCCGAGGGCCGTCCCCTCCCCACTGGTTGGTAACCCACGACCCTCGCCAGTGATCGCGGGCGGGCGCTCATCCGACGCGGCCGCGGCGGAGCAGGTCTTGCAGGGCAGCGGCAGCCGGTTCGCAGGCCGAAGTGTCACCCACGGGGTGCGATACCGCGCCGGGCACCACCGGCTGCGGGCCGTTGACCCGGTAGCAGCTCACCCGCCGCCACCCGCCGCCGGTGTCCGGGACCATCAGCGCGGCCACCGGCCACAGCCGCTCCGGACGCAGCCGCACCGACCAGCCCTCGTCCAGTAACCGGCACAGCGCCACGGCATCGCGTTCCCCGTTTCCACGTGGGCCGCCGGGCAGACTCAGACCAGCCGAGTTGGGGAGCAGTGCCAGGGTGGAGTCGCTGATCCGCATCCAGGCGACTTCCTCGCGCAGGTCACCTCCGCCGTTGGGTCGCCAGGCGGCGAGTTTGTCGAGCAGCTGAGCGGGATCACCGGCCCGCAGCAACGGCGCGGTGGGTAGGCCGGCGCTGCCCAGGGCATCAAGCTGCGCCGCCAGCGGATCGAGCATTCCGGTGGGGTCCAGCACACCGCACGGCTTGTCGCTCAGCCCCAGCGCTTGCCCGGTGAGCAGCGCGAGCAGGTCGGCCAGCACGTCGATCCCGCCGGGCAGTACCACCACGGCGTCGGACAGCAACCGAACCGCGTCGAAGCGGCCGCCCGGCCCGTCGACGGTGCGCCGGTCAGCCGCATCCGTGCCCGGTTCAGCGCCCCGCGGGAACACCTCCACGAGATCGACACCGGGACCGATGGTGTCCGAGGAGAGCGGCCCGGGGATCCCGAGGACCATCCCCCAACGCCGACGACCAAGCTCCATCCCCAGCCGCCGGACCGCATCGTCGGATGGCGCACCCAGCGACGGCCCCGGCCCCCCCAAAATGCCGATCCGCACAGACAGATACGTTAGCCCGAATACCAGCGCTCTGGCGCGATTCAGCTCGACTGCTGCGGGTTCAATCGTAGAATCGTCTCAGCCCCCTGAATCTTCGAGGAGTGTGACGAACTCGGTGCCTTCCGCATCGACACCCGGCTGTAGTAGGCGGCCGGGCTCCGGGCCCGGCCGCTTAACCCCGTCACTCCCACGGATGCCGTGATGGACGTCCTGCGCGGGTTCTGGGATCTCTTCGGTGGCATCATCGGGCTGATCGTGCTGACCGCAGGCACCTTCGTCTTCGTCGCCGGCGAGTTCGCCCTCGCCTCACTCGAGCGCAGCACGATCGACGCGCACGTGCGGCAGGTCGGCGACCGCCGGGCCCGACAGACGCAGCACGCCCAGCGAACCTTGTCGTTCCAGCTCTCCGGCTCGCAGGTCGGAATCACGATCACCACCTTGCTGACCGGTTACTTCGCCGAACCAGCGATCGCCGAGTTGATCCGGCCCGCGATAGGCCTCATCGGGATACCCGCAAGCGCCGAAGGCGGGGCATCGCTGGCGATCGGGCTGACGTTGGCCACCGCGCTGTCGATGATCTTCGGAGAGCTCGTCCCGCAGAACCTGGCCATCTCCCGGCCGCTCCAGACCGCCCGGGCGGTGTCCGGGTTGATCAACGCGTTCTCCGTGACGTTCACCTGGCTGATCTCCACGCTGAACGGGGCCGCGAACTGGATCGTCCGCCGGCTGGGCCTCGAACCGGTCGAAGATCTGCGCTCCGCACGCTCACCGCAGGAGCTCGGTTCCCTGGTCCGCAGCAGTGCCCAGCAAGGCACCCTGGATCCGGGAACCGCAAACCTGCTGGATCGCTCGCTGCGCTTCGGCGAGCGCACCGCGGAAGAGCTGATGACTCCCCGGGTGCGGGTGGAGGCGCTCCGCGCGGACAGGTCGATTCCCGCGTTGGTTGATGTAGCGCGGCGTACTGGATTCTCCCGGTTCCCGGTCTACGGCAGCGACCTCGACGACGTGCTCGGCGTGGTCCACGTCAAGCAGGCCTTCGCGATGCCGGCCGAGCACCGCACGCAGACGCTGGTCGGGGCACTGGCCACCCCGGTGCCGACCGTCCCGAGCTCGCTGGACGGTGATGTGCTGCTCGACCGGCTGCGAGAGGGAGGCCTCCAGGTGGCGATCGTGGTCGACGAGTACGGGGGCACCGCCGGCATCGTCACCCTGGAAGACGTGGTGGAAGAGATCGTCGGTGACGTCCGCGATGAGCACGATCCGCACGAGGTCTCCCAGATCCAGGCATTGGATGCGCAGAGCTGGATCATCTCCGGGCTGCTCCGGGCCGATGAGGTGGACGACGCTGTCGGTTTCGTGATGCCCGAGGGCGACTACGAGACCGTGGCGGGACTGGTGCTGGAACGGCTGGGCCGCATCCCCGATGTCGGTGACGAGCTCGAGGTCGACGGGTGGCGGCTGAGGGTCCTGCAGATGGACCGTCGCCGCATCGCCGAGCTCCGGTTGACCCGGACCGCGCCGGCCGAGCAGGTGAGCCCGTGAGTACCGCTGCGCTCCTCGTCGCGCTGGTGCTGCTGGCCGCCAACGCATTCTTCGTGGGTGCGGAGTTCTCGCTGATCACCGCACGGCGGGATCGTCTGGACGCGATGGCCAAACGCCGGGTGACCGGAGCGCACACCGTGCTCCGGGCCGGCGACCAGCTCCCGCTCATGCTGGCTGCGGCCCAGCTCGGGATCACCATCAGCTCGCTCGGACTGGGTTCGCTCGGTGAGCCCGTCATCGCCGACCAGTTGGTGGGGGTGACCGCGCCGCTCGGCGTCCCCGATGCGGTCCTGCACACCGTCGCCTTCGTCGTCGCGCTGGGCATCGTCACCGTGGCGCACATCCTGCTCGGCGAGATGGTGCCCAAGAACATCGCTATCGCGGGTCCCGAACGAACCGCGCTGTGGATGGTGCCGCCGCTGGTGGCCTTCACCCGGGTGACCCGACCGGTGATCGCGCTGTTCAGCTGGGTCGCACGCCGGGTGCTGCGGCTAGGTGGTGTGCAGGTGCGCGACGGGCTGGAAAGCGCCTACAGCCCCGAGGAGCTGGCCAACCTGATCGCCGACTCCAGCCGCGAGGGGCTGCTGGACAGCCAAGAACACCGCAGGCTCACCCAGACCCTGTCCACCCGGGAGCGGACCGTCGCCGACGTACTGGTCTCGATCTCCGGGTTAACCACGGTTCCCGCCGAGCCCACCTTGGGTGACATCGAACAGGCTGTGGCACAGACCGGCTACTCCCGCTTCCCACTGCAAGCCGACAGGCAGCTGGTGGGCTATCTGCATGTGAAAGACGTGCTGGAGCTGCTGGGCCGCCCACCGGCCACCCCGGTGCCGGTGAGCAGCATCCGCCCGCTGCCGGAGGTGCAAGCCGGCGCCAAACTCGACGAGGCCCTGGGGTTGCTGCGCCGCTCCGGCAGCCACCTGGGTCGGGTTGTGGGTTCCGGTGGAAGGACCGAGGGCGTTGTCGCGCTCGAGGACCTGGTCGAGGAGTACGTCGGCACCGTCCGCGACGCCACCCACGTCGGTCGCGCAAGCGACCCCCAGTGATCACTGCATAGTCGGCATATGCCTCGCACCACGCTGGTCACGGGCGTGAGCCGCCGGAAGGGGATCGGCTTCGCCATCGCTGCGCGCCTGCTGCGTGACGACG
>DASYAZ010000031.1:0-32030 GCA_036501085.1 Pseudonocardiaceae bacterium
CAGCAGGTCCAGCACGCCCTTGACCAGGATCTCCGGCACCGAGGCACCGCTGGTGACGCCGACCGTGCGGGCGCCCTCCAGCCAGGCTTCGTCGACCTCTTCGGCGAAGTCGACCAGATGGGCGTCCTTCGCCCCGGCGTCCAGCGCGACCTCGACCAGCCGCACCGAGTTGGACGAGTTCCGCGAGCCGACCACGAGCACCAGGTCGCAGTCCGGAGCCATCGCCTTCACCGCCACCTGCCGGTTCTGGGTGGCGTAGCAGATGTCGTCGCTGGGTGGGTCGGACAGCTCGGGGAACCGTTCCCGCAGGCGAGCCACGGTCCGCAAGGTCTCGTCCACCGATAACGTCGTCTGGGACAACCACACCACCCGCGAGGGGTCTCGCACCGTCACCGAGTCCGCCGCCTCCGGCCCGTCGACGAGCTGAACCCGCTGGGGGGCCTCCCCCATGGTGCCCTCGACCTCCTCGTGACCCTCGTGACCGATCAGCAAGATGTCGTAGCCGTCGCGGGCGAAACGCTTGACCTCCTGATGCACCTTGGTCACCAGCGGGCAGGTCGCGTCGATGGTTCGCAAGCCACGCTCCGCGGCTCGCTCATGCACCGCCGGCGACACCCCGTGCGCCGAGAAGACAACGGTCGCGCCGGGGGGCACGTCGCCGGCCTCCTCGACGAAGATCGCTCCGCGTTGCTCCAGCGTCTGTACCACATGCTGGTTGTGGACGATCTGCTTGCGCACGTATACCGGGGGGCCGTGCTTGTCCAGGACCTTCTCCACCGTGGCCACCGCACGATCGACCCCGGCACAGTAGCCGCGGGGGTTGGCGAGCAGCACGCGCTTGATCATGACCTCAGTCATGACCTCCACCCTACGGGCGGGCGGCCGCCTGGCTTGCACTCGTGTGGATTGGCGGCCCCGGCCTGCGAGAAGCTCACGCACCCGGGTAGGCACACACCCGGTACCTGGGGCAGGCTTGACAACTATGAGCCAGCTACCACTGCCCGTCCGAGTCGCCGTAGGCCTGGCGGTCACCGCCGTGGAACAGGCCTGCAAACTTCCCGAGCAACTGGCCGAGCTGCCCGTCACCGCCGCCAGCCGTGCCGTTCAGGCCGGGATGCGGGTACAGCAACGGGTCACCGAGTTGGCGATCAAGGGTGACCAAGTGTTCTCGCTGCTGCAGCCGGTCGAGGACACCCCACCGTGGGCCCGCTTCGACGAAGACGAGGAGCCGCCCCGCACCAATGCCGGAGCAGGCCGGACGGTCCACACCGGTGACGGAGCCACCGTCGGGCCCGGACCCGGCGCCGGGCAGCACCCTGACGGCGAGGTCGATGAAGCCGACGTCGCCCGGGTGCTGGCCGAACCGCCTGATACCGCCGCGGGGGCACCGGGCAGCAACCCGCTGAACAGCTCCCTACTGGCGGAGTACGACAAGCTGTCCCTGGCCCAGCTGCGGGGCAAGCTGCGCCGACTGTCGCTACCCGAGCTCTCCGCGTTGCTGGCGCACGAACGAGCCCACCAGGACCGCCCCGCCTACCTCACCCTGCTCTCCAACCGGATCTCCACGGTCCGCTCGAAGTGAGCGGGTCCGTCGCGAGCGAATCCGCCACCACACCCGAAGAACCGTGGCCGGTCCGCACCGTCGCCCGCAAGATCGCGGGGTGGGTCGACCGGTTGGGCACGGTCTGGGTCGAGGGGCAGCTCACCCAGGTCAGCGCCAAGGCGGGCACCGGTACCGCGTTCCTCACCCTGCGCGACCCGGTGGCCGACGTTTCGATGACCTTGACCTGCGCGGCCGCTCTGGTGCGCGAGCGGCAACCACCCCTGGCCGAGGGCTGCCGGGTCGTCGTGCACGGCAAGCCGTCGGTTCATCTGGGCCGGGGCACGCTGAGCCTGCGTGTCGACGAGATCCGGGCAATCGGCATCGGAGAGCTGCTGGCACGCATTGAGCGCCTCCGGCGGATCCTGGCCGCCGAGGGCCTGTTCGATCCCCGGCGCAAGCGCCGGCTTCCACTCCTGCCCGGCTGCATCGGCCTGATCACCGGCCGGGCCAGCGCCGCCGAGCGTGATGTGCTCAGCAACGCCACGGCCCGCTGGCCGGCGGTCCGGTTCCAGGTGCGCAACGTGGCCGTGCAGGGACCGCTCGCGGTCAGCCAGATCATCGAGGCGGTGGACGCGCTGGACGCCGATCCCGCGGTCGAGGTGATCGTGCTGGCCCGGGGTGGTGGCAGTGTCGAGGACCTGCTGCCGTTCTCCGACGAGGCGCTGTGCCGCGCGGTATCCCGGTGCGCCACGCCGGTGGTCTCCGCGATCGGCCACGAGCCGGACACCCCGCTGGTGGACCACGTCGCGGACCGGCGTTGCTCCACCCCGACCGACGCCGGCAAGTCCGTGGTGCCCGACGTCACGGAGGAAACCGCCGCGCTGCACCAGCTGCGCAACCGCTGCCGGCGCGCCCTGCACGGCTGGGTTGATCGGGAGCGGCGGCTTCTCGACGCGTTGCGCTCGCGCCCGGCGCTGGCCAACCCGCTGCGCCCGCTGCACGAGCACGGGCGGGTCGTGGCCGAGCTACGTTCCCGCGCGGACCGGGCCATGCTCGGCAGCCTGCGCGCAGCCCAGGAAGGTCTCGATCACACCGCGGCGCGCCTCAGCACGCTCGGACCGGCAGCCACCCTGGCCCGCGGGTACGCCATCGTGCAACGAACCGGCGACCCACCGGGCAGCGCCGCCCCGGGGAGTACCCCCGCGCTGGTCGTCCGGTCCGTCGCGGACGCTCCGCAAGGATCCGAGCTGCGGGTGCGGCTCTCCGATGGGGCAGTGCGCGCGGTGGTCACCGGCGAGGCGATGATGACAGGGTGAATGGTGGTGTGAATGGTTCCAACCCAATGGGTTACGAAGCCGCCCGGGACGAGCTGGCCGAGGTGGTGCGCAGGCTGGAAGCCGGCGGGCTCAGCCTGGAGGACTCGCTGGCGCTGTGGGAACGGGGAGAGCAGCTCGCCGCGGTCTGCGAGCGGCACCTCGCAGGCGCCCGGGAGCGGATCGAAACAGTGATCGCCGCCCGCGAGGAGCAGCCGGAAACCCCCTCGGAGTAGGACCCGGGGATTGCACGGCTCCGTCATCTGCGGAAATCTCCAAGGAGGAATCTTCGGCGAGCCGCGCATTGCGGGAGGGCTTATGAATATGTCGTCAGCTCCGCAACAGAAACCGACGCAGGAGGAACCGGACCGCAACCTCGCCCTGGAGCTCGTGCGGGTCACCGAAGCCGCCGCGATGGCAGCCGGTCGATGGGTCGGCCGGGGCGACAAGAACGGCGGCGACCAGGCGGCCGTGGACGCCATGCGCAAGCTGGTCGGCTCGGTGTCGATGCGCGGCGTCGTGGTGATCGGTGAGGGGGAGAAAGACGAAGCGCCGATGCTGTTCAACGGCGAGGAAGTCGGCAACGGGCAGGGCCCGGAATGCGATGTCGCAGTCGATCCGATCGATGGAACGACCCTCATGAGCAAGGGCATGCCCAACGCCCTCGCGGTGCTAGCGGTATCGGAGCGGGGCACGATGTTCGATCCCTCCGCGGTGTTCTACATGGAGAAGATCGCCACCGGCCCCGAGGCGGCCGAGGCTATCGATCTGTCCGCACCGGTAGCGGAGAACATCAGGCGGGTCGCCAAGGCCAAACAGATGAACGTCTCCGACATCACGGTATGCATCCTGGAACGACCGCGGCACGAGGATCTGGCCCGCCAGGTCCGCGAGGCCGGCGCGCGGATCACGTTCATCACCGACGGCGACGTCGCCGGCGCGATCGCCGCCGCCCGCCCGGACACCGGCGTGGATCTGCTCATCGGCATCGGCGGCACCCCGGAAGGCATCATCAGCGCGGCCGCGCTGCGCTGCATGGGTGGCTCGATCCAGGGCCGGCTGTGGCCCCGGGATGAGGCCGAGCGCCAGGCAGCGCTGGACGCCGGGCACGATCTGGATCGGATCCTCACCACCGAGGACCTGGTCTGCGGGGACAACGTGTTCTTCTGCGCGACCGGCATCACCGACGGGGAGCTGCTACGCGGGGTGACCTATCACGCCGGGGGATGCCGCACGAATTCCATCGTGATGCGCTCCAAGTCGGGTACCGTGCGGATGATCGACAGCGTGCACCGGCTCACCAAGCTTCGCCATTACGCCATGGTCGACTTCGATCAGCTCCCACCAATTCTGCCCCCAGCCACAGCTAGTGATGACCAGTGACCTCTGACCAGTACCGGATTGAGCGCGACACCATGGGCGAGGTCCGAGTGCCAGCCGACGCACTGTACGGCGCGCAGACCCAGCGCGCGGTGGGCAACTTCCCGATCTCCGGGCGCGGCCTGGAACGCTCCCAGATCCGCGCACTCGGGTTGGTCAAGGCCGCCTGCGCCCGGGTCAACGCCCGGCTCGGGGTGCTCGAACCAGCGCTCGCCGAGGCGATCGCCTCGGCTGCCGACGAGGTGGCCACCGGAGATCACGACACTCAGTTTCCGGTCGACGTGTTCCAGACCGGCTCGGGCACCAGCTCGAACATGAACGCCAATGAGGTGATCGCCGCCCTGGCCGGCCGCAACGCCGGATGCACGGTGCACCCCAACGACCACGTCAATGCCTCGCAGTCCTCCAACGACGTGTTCCCCACCACCATCCACCTCGCCGCCACCGAATCCGTCGCGCATGACGTGATGCCCGCGCTGGTGCATCTGGCCTCGACGTTGACCCGGAGATCCCACGACTGGGACAAGGTGGTCAAGGCAGGCCGGACCCACCTGATGGACGCCGTGCCCGTCACGCTCGGCCAGGAGGCCGGCGGGTGGGCGGCACAGGCGCGGTACGGCGTCGAGCGCCTGGCGAGCTGCCTGCCCCGGCTGGGTGAGCTGCCGATCGGTGGCACGGCCGTGGGAACCGGGCTCAATGCCCCGCCGGGCTTCGGCGCTGCCGTCGTCGAGCAGCTGCGCCGTGCCACCGGCCTGGATGTGCTCACCGAGGCCCGGGATCACATCGAGGCGCAAGCGGCGCGGGACGGTCTGGTGGAGGCATCCGGCGGGCTGCGCACCGTCGCGGTGTCCCTGTTCAAGATCGCCAATGACATCCGGTGGCTGGGGTCTGGTCCCCGCGCCGGGCTGGCTGAACTGCAGCTGCCCGATCTGCAACCCGGCTCGTCGATCATGCCGGGCAAGGTCAACCCGGTGATCTGTGAAGCGACCATGATGGTCGCCGCCCAGGTGATCGGCAACGACGCCTGTATCGCCTTCTGCGGCACCCAGGGCAACCTGGAGATCAACGCGATGATGCCGGTGATGGCGCGCAACGTGCTGGAGTCGGCCCGGCTGCTCGCCGCCGCCGCGCGGCTCCTCGCGGATAGGGTCGTCGAAGGTGCGGAGGCCGACGAGCAACGCTGCCTCGCCTACGCCGAATCCTCCCCGGCTACCGTGACCGCCCTCAACCGTTATCTCGGCTATGAAGAAGCCGCTGCCATCGCCAAGCAAGCCCTGCTCGAGCGACGCACCATTCGCGAAGTGGTTCGCGAGCGCGGCCATCTCGACAATGGCACTCTCACCGCCGAACAACTCGACGAGGCTCTGGATGTGCTGAACATGGCACACCCTGGTTAGCGCGTCAGAATTCGGCCATTGCCAGGCGATACCAGATTTCCAGGCGATACCAGGGGGGCTGCCGCCCCGTTCCGTTCATTCGCAGCCCCCCTCGGTAAGCATCAGTGACGGACGCTTGCGGGCGGTGGGTGCTGCTCACACGGCGCGTTGCTGCCGTAACCGGCAAGCATGTCGTCCCGCACCCAGCCCTGGTCACCGGTGGCGGTGTTGCGCAGGAAGGTCCAGGTCCCGCCGTCACCCGGCGTGTAGCAGAGGTACTGGGCACGCTGGTCGTGCAGCCCCTGCCCGGTTTGAATGCACGAGTTGCTCGGGCCGCTGCGCATTGTCACGGTGTTCGCCGGAAAATTGACCCAGG
This sequence comes from Pseudonocardiaceae bacterium, assembly GCA_036501085.1. GTDB lineage: Bacteria > Actinomycetota > Actinomycetes > Mycobacteriales > Pseudonocardiaceae. Next base: position 5,989 of record DASYAZ010000031.1, read on the forward strand.
GACCGTGGTCCCGGTCCGGGTAGCTCAAACCGCAGGACACCATCGAGGACGAGCCGACCCCAGGGCCTGATTTGTCCAGCTGCGCCGCCGAGGCTGCGCTTGCCGGCACGGCAATCGCAAGTGTCGCCGTGGTCGCGGCTATAACCGGTCCGACCACGCGTGCGGAGGTCCAAGACATCAAGAAAGCCCCTCTCTCACTCCTACCTTGGGTATCCCAGGTCCCCCGCCCGACCGTTGTCCTGGGATATGGGCATTGCGGGAGCTACGCTAGGTTCCTCCGCTTTCCGCCCGGTTTCCGCCCGCTTGCCGCTGTTCACCCACCGTTGCACCACCTGCAGCAACAGGTGACCAGGAGCAGCCGATGAGGGCACCAGCCGGGCTAAGTGTCCCGATTGGGGGAATGTCCGGTTACCAGCAGGCATCGTGTCGCTACACTCGGTGGCAGACCGGCGGGGTGGAGCGAGCGGGGGTGGCGACATGGACTTCGAGGTACTCGGCCCGCTGCGGGTGCGGCAGGACGGCCGGCCAGTCCAGCTCTCTGCTCCCATGCCCCGCCTGGTGCTCGGGGTCCTGCTTACTCGGGCGAACTCCCCGGTACCGGTGGACGTCCTCATCGATGCACTCTGGGCCGGTCAGCGCGACCCTCGCGCAGCGAAGAAGCTCCAGTTGCACATACACCGGTTGCGCCGGGTACTGGGCGACTCAGCGCGGATCCTCTTCGAGCACGGTGGTTACACGCTGCGGGTGCATCCTGGCGAACTCGACGCGGAACAGTTCGAGTCCATCCTCAGTGAAGGTACCGATGCCGGGCGGCCCGCGCACGCCGCCACGCTGTTACGCAGAGCGCTGGGGTTGTGGCGGGGCGAACCCTTCGGCGACATCACTGATCTACCGCTGCTGCGCGCCGAGGCAGACCGGCTGATCGAGCGCCGCTTGACCGGCCTTGCCCGGCTGTATGCCGCCGAGCTGGCCTGCGGCCACGCCAGCGCGATCATCCCCGAGCTCGGTGAGTTGGCTGCGCAGCACCCGATGCGGGAGCAGCTGCAAGGATTGCTGATGACGGCGCTCTACCAGGGCGGCCGCCAGGTCGAGGCGCTGGAGGTCTACCACCGCACCCGGGGTGCCCTGGTCGAGCAGCTCGGCCTGGAGCCGGGCAACGAGCTGCAGCGGCTGAACCACGCGATCCTGACCGGTGACCCGATGCTGGAGGCACCATCCACTCCCGCGATCACTCCAGCACAGTTGCCGGCCGACATCGCCGACTTCACCGGGCGCCAGACCCAGCTGGCGGCGGTCCGGCATCTGGCCGGCGCGACGGAACCGCCCGCCACGATGCTCGTCGCGATCACCGGCAAGGCCGGAGCGGGAAAGACCACGCTGGCGGTGCACGCGGCGCACCGGTTGCGGGAGCAATATCCCGACGGGCAGCTGTTCGTCGACCTCCGTGGTGCCCAGTCCCATCCCCTGACCCCGACGGAGGTGCTGGCCAGGTTCCTGCGCTCGCTCGGGGTGGACCGCACGGCGATTCCCGAGGACGCCGAGGAACGCGCAGCGCTGTACCGCAGCCGGCTGGCGGATCGGCGGCTGCTCATCCTGCTCGACGATGTGGCGTGCGAGGCTCAGCTGAGGCCGCTGCTGCCGGGTGCCCCCGGTTGCGCGGTCCTGGTCACCAGCCGGACGCGGCTGGCCGGCCTGAACGGTGCCCGGCTGGTCGATCTCGATGTGCTGGACGCCGAGCATGCCCTCGAGCTGCTGGCCCGGATAGCCGGGCCGCAGCGGATCGCGGCAGAACCCACCGCTGCCCGGGAGATCGTGCGCTTGTGCGGCTTCCTGCCGTTGGCGATCCGGATCGCCGGGGCGCGCCTGGGCGCCCGCCCACACTGGCCGTTGGCTCGCCTGGAGGCAGACCTGACCGGTGAGGCGAACCGGCTGGACCATCTCCGGCTCGGAGACCTGGATGTCCGGGCCAGTCTCGCGCGCAGCTACGACAACCTGGATGTGCTGGCGCGCCGCGCCTTCCGGCTGCTCGGGATGCTGGAAGTCCATGACTTCGCGCCGTGGGTGACCGCGGCCTTGCTGGACATTCCTCAGCTCCAGGCAGAGGACCTGATGGACACCCTGGTCGACATGCACCTGCTCGAGGTGGCAGCACGGAATACCTGCGGGCAACTGCGGTACCGCTTTCACGATCTGCTCCGGGCCTACGCCCGGGAGATGCTTGCCGCGCAGGAACCCGAACCGGAACGACGCACCGCGCTGGATCGGGTCTTCGGTGGTTGGCTGACTCTCGCCGAGGCGGCGGGACGGTCCATGACCGGGTCGGCACCGGGGCCCTCGGCCCGAGTCTCGCCTTCCTTCGAATCCGGCAGGTGCTGGCGCCCGGACGAACCCGTGGTCGAGTTGGTGAGCGCTGACCCTTCCACCTGGTTCAAGACCGAATGGGCAGCGCTGGCCGGCGCGCTCGACCAGGCTTACTCGGTGGGATCGACCGCGCTCGGGTGGGCACTGGGAGTGCGGTTGGCCAGGATCTTCCTCGCCGGCGGTTATTGCGACGACTGGCGGCATGTCTGCGAGGTGATGCTCGCCGACACCCAGGACACCCTCAGTGCAGTCGAGCGTCGCGGGCGCCTCTGCGGGCCCGTCGAAGAAGCCGTACCCCGCATGCAGAGCGCCCTGGCCGACCTGCGTGAACTGGCGCAGCGCCGCAGTGAGGCCTCAGCGTTGCGCCAGCTGGGCACGGCGCGCCGGCTGCAGCGCTCGCACGAGCGGGCCGCCCGCCGCTTCCAGCAGATGCTGGACGCCTTCGACGAATTCTCCGACACGTCCTCAGAGCCTCGGCGCAAGGTGGCACTAGTGCCACCAGTCCCAGCGAGAAGCATCAGGTTGGCCGCTCTTCAGGGCACCCCACGGGCGGGTTGGTAGCTCTTGAAGAGCGGCCGACCCGGTCAGTGGGCGTAATCCTCCAGCATCTCGGTGACCAGCGCCGCGATCGGCGAGCGTTCCGACCGGGTGAGGGTGACATGGGCGAACAGCGGGTGCCCCTTCAGCTTCTCGATCACCGCGGCGACCCCGTCGTGCCGGCCGACCCGGAGGTTGTCTCGTTGCGCGACGTCGTGGGTGAGCACGACCCGGGATCCGGTGCCCAGCCGGGAGAGCACGGTGAGCAGTACGTTGCGCTCCAGGGACTGCGCCTCATCGACGATCACGAAGCTGTCGTGCAGGGAACGGCCACGAATGTGGGTCAACGGCATCACCTCGAGCATCCCCCGGTCGATCACCTCGTCGATGACGTTGGGTGACGCGATCGCACCGAGGGTGTCGAACACCGCTTGCGCCCAGGGCTGCATCTTCTCGTTCTCACTGCCTGGCAGGTAGCCCAGCTCCTGGCCGCCCACGGCGTAGAGCGGCCGGAAGACGATGACCCGCCGGTGCGCGCCACGCTCCATCACCGCTTCGAGGCCCGCGCACAACGCCAGCGCCGACTTGCCCGTGCCGGCCCGGCCGCCGAGTGACACGATGCCCACCGCGGGGTCGAGCAGCAGGTCCAGCGCGATGCGCTGCTCCGCGGAGCGACCGCGCAGCCCGAACGCCTCGCGATCACCGCGGACCAGCCGCACCCGCTTGTCGGCGGTGATCCGGCCCAGCGCGGTCGCGGTCCCCGCGAGCAGCCGCAACCCGGTGTTGCTGGGCAGGCCGGCGACCTCCGGGTGCTCGGTGAGATCGGCGCTGCCCTCTTTGTAGAGCTCCTCCAGCACCGCGGGTCCGACCTCGACGTCGCTCATTCCGGTCCACCCCGAGGGCACCACGTCCTGCGCGCGGTACTCCTCGGCTGCCAGGCCGACCGCACCCGCCTTGACCCGCAGCGGCATATCCTTGGTGACCAGGGTGACGTCCCGACCATCGGCGACCAGGTTGAGCGCACAGGCCAGGATCCGGGAATCGTTGGTGTCGGTACGGAACCCGGCAGGCAGCACCGCCGGATCACAGTGGTTCAGCTCGACGCGCAGGGTGCCGCCCAGTTCCCCGATCGCGACCGGCTCGTCCAACCGGTTGTTGGCCCGCCGCAGGTCGTCCAGCAATCGCAGCGCTTCCCGGGCGAACCAGCCCAGCTCGGAGTGATGCCGCTTGCCCTCCAGTTCCCCGATGACCACAAGTGGGAGCACCACCTCATGCTCATCGAAGCGGCTGAGTGCCCAGGGATCGGATAGCAGGACCGAGGTGTCCAGCACGTAGGTGCGCTGATCCGGGGCGGTGGAGTGTGGCGAGCGAGAGGCGATCACGGCAGCTCCCTGGCGTGCGCGGCACCCGCGCCCGCTACTCGGTGGGCCGGCCGGCCTCTGATTGGTCGCTTCCGCAGTGCCCAGGTGGGCTCAGCGGGACCGACCACAAGGGCCGGGTGCCGACCCTCCCGTGCTTGCCGTGAGCGGTTTACCCGCCCGATCGACATAAGCCACGACCAGGGCCTCCCGTAGCGCGACGCGTCCAACACGTCCCGCTGCCACCGCACGGTACCGGTGCGAGGGCCCTCATGGCAGGCATCCACCCAGGTGATTCAGCCGTGTCGTTGCTGTGACGATCACCTCGCGCGGACCTCAGCAGCCAGCTCGCCACGCACGCCGGAGGGGACGAGCGGCTCGTCGAGCAGTCGCAGGTAACGCTCGCTCAGCGGCTGCATCGGCGGGCGGGCGTCCAGCCAGGTAACCAGCAGCCGGTAACCCTCCACATAGGTGGTGGTATAGGCCCGCCACAGTGGGTCGGCGAGAAATCGCAACATCTGCTTGGCCCGTGGTTCGGGGACCAGCAACCACCGCTGCAGGTAGGCCTGCACCTGTGCCGGGTCGACGTGCTGATCATGCAGCATCAGGGCCGCGTCCTGGCGGACGCCGAGCAGCCCGGCCGCCGCGGCCTCGAGGCGCTCGGTGAGCTCGCCGTCCATGTGCAAGCCCAGATCGCCGAGGATCTCCTCAGCCCATGGCCCCCATCCAGTGCCCACCGCAACCCGCAGCCCCAGGTCGGCCAGCCCCTCAGCCATGAGGCACTGCGGGGTGTTCACCAGAAAGATCGTCTGCTCAGCCTGGTGCTGGGTCCGCACCAGACCTGCCTCCTTGCGGCAGTGCTCGGTGTGGTGCCCAGGGTAGGACTCGTGAGCCACCAGGTGGGGCAGGTTGGCCATCCGGTGCCCGAGATCGGCGTTGATCGCCACCCGGGAGCGGTACTCGCCGAGGTAGTAGTTGAAGCCGCTCCACGGTTTGTCGGTGACCACCTCGTACCGCACGACCTCCTCCGGAGGCAGCCCGTAGCTGGCCCGGGCCCGATCCCGCAACGCACTGGACAGCGCCAGCACGGCGGGTTCCAGCCGTTCCGGGGGGACCGCGTCCCGATCGCGGTGGGTGGCCAACCGATCGACCAGGGGCTCAGTACCGGGAAGCAACCGACCGAGCTGCGCATGTGCCTCGTGGTAGACCTCGGGATCTCCCGGTTCGATGGCGACGTCGAAGTAGGCCGCCACCTCCGCCACGAACCCGACCCGCTCACCGGCCAGCACCCGCCCGCTGCACTCCAGGGCGGCCAGGTGGGCATCCAGGAAGCGCGCCCGGGGCTCGGGCAACCCGGCCCCCTGCACCTCAGCACGCACCCGCCTCGCCTGCCGGGCCAGCACCGCCGGATCCGGTCGTGGTTCGTTGTCCACCTGGTTCCGGAGCCCCGGATCCCCGGTGTATGCATCGACGAATCCCTCGACGAGGCGATCGAAGCGCAGGCCCAGCAGGAGGTACTCGCGAACCGCGTCCATGGATAGGCAGTATCCATGGACGCGGTTCGCGAGTACCTCGTGAGTGGCATTGGGTGCTATAGCACCCAATGCCACTCACGAGCCAAACCGCCGATGGCGGGCGGCATAGTCACGCAGCGCGCGCAGGAAGTCCACCTTCCGGAACGCCGGCCAGTAGGCGTCGCAGAACCAGAACTCGGAATGTGCCGACTGCCAGAGCAGGAAGCCCGACAGCCGCTGCTCCCCCGAGGTGCGGATGACCAGGTCGGGATCAGGCTGGCCGGAGGTGTAGAGGTGCTCGGCGATCTGCTCGACGTCGAGCACCTCGGCGAGCTCCTCCATGGTGGTCCCAGCTTCGGCGTGCTTGAGCAGCAGCTTGCGCAGCGCGTCGGCGATCTCCTGACGGCCGCCGTAGCCCACCGCGACGTTCACCGCCAACCCCGATCGGTTCCGGGTGCGGGCTGCCGCGCTGGTCAGCCGCTGCGCCATCTCCGAGGGCAACTGGTCGAACGCACCGACTACCCGCACCCGCCAGGGCGCCTCCGGGGCGCACAGCTCATCGACGACATCGGCGATGATCTCCAGCAGCGGCTCGACCTGATCCGGTGGCCGGTTACGCAGGTTGTCCGGAGACAGCAGCCAGAACGTCGCGATCTCGACACCGGTCTCCCGGCACCACCCGAGCAACTCGATCAGCTTGGCCGCACCGACCCGGTGGCCGTCGCTGACATCGGCGAACCCGACTTCCTTGGCCCAGCGCCGGTTACCGTCCATGATCACAGCGACGTGCCGGGGACGGTTGGAGCTGCCTAGCTGGCGGACCAACCGGCGCTCATAGACGGCATAGACGAGGTCCTGCAGCCTCACAAGCCGGGAAGGTTACGCCGGTGACCCCGGCTGCCCCGCCGACGACTCCGGTGGAGTGCCGGGCCGGCTCAGAGCTCTGGTCCGCGGGCGCGCAGGTCGTCCACCGTGGCCATGGCCTGCTTGAGCTCGCCGAGCCACTGCTGGGCATGCTCACCGACCAGGCGCACCGCCCAGGCCAGTGCCTCGGAGCGGGATCGCGCGACCCCGGCGTCGACCAGGGTGTCGAGCACCAGGCGCTCGGGCTGCCGCAGCCGGGTCATCACCGGCACGGACAGCGTGGTGAACAGTTCCTCGGCGCCACCGAGCCGGGCGCCCCACGCCACCTTGCGCTGGTAGCGGTGCTCAGCCTGCCGGGCGATCTCGATCCGCTCGTCGCGGGTGTCCTCCCGGAACCGGCTGATCCGGCCCACCTCGGCCGCAGCGCGCTCGGCGTCGTCGGTGAACGTCTCGTTCATCGCGGGTAGCTCACCGACCACGATGATTTCCTCCCGGTCCACGGTGACCTCGACCTCACCGGCGAACCAGCCATCCGGTAACCGCCCCACGAACCAGGCCTTGGCGTCATCTGCCGGCGGTAACTCCGCCTGCTGCCAGCCACCACGTCCGTGCCACCGGCCACCGGTGCGCGCGGCGTGCGGCCGTCCTCGTCCCACCATGATCTCAGTCCTCTCACGCAACCCTTGTTAGGCAACTCCGTATAGAAAATTACACCATTACAAGCGTTGCAGAGCCGCGGAGATATGTCCGCTCGTGGCGAAATCGCCGATCGAGTTCAGGTGGGCGCCGCACCGGCGCCTAAGGCTGGGGACGCAGCTGGGCTCTCAGATCATCGACAGTGATCACCGGCCGATCACAGATGAACCCGTGGCAGACGTACGCGGTAGGAACCCCCTCCACCAGGTCCCGGCCACCGAGCATCGGGCCCGACGCACCGGGTTGCCCGGCCAGCACCACCGCTCCACCCGGTGCGTACCAGCGTGCTTGTGTCTCCAACTCCGCGCGGGCTGGATCCCCGGTGGCGCCGATCACGGCGATCTGAATCGGACCGCCGGCGAGGGCCTCCGCGACGGTCAGCCAGTGACCGGCCGCCTGCGGCGCCCTGGCCGGCACCAGCCCGGCCCGTGCCACCGAGGCCTCGGCCAGCGCGCGATAGGACTCCGAACCGGTCAACGCCGCGGCGGTGGCCAGTGCCCCGGCCAGCGCGGAAGCGCCCGCTGGAGTCGCGTTGTCAGTCGGATTGCTCGGGCGGCGGAACAGCACCTCGGCATCGGCCGCGGTATCGAACCAGGCACCGGCATGACCAGAATCGGCGTAGTGCTTCTGGGCCAGATCCAGCACCGGCAGCGCTGCATTGAGCCAGCGATCCTCGCCGGTGACCTGATGCAGCGCGAGCAGCCCCTCGGCCAGCCAGGCGTGGTCAGCCAGCACGCCCACCGCCTCACCCACCTCACCGCACCGCGAGCTGCGCCGCAACCGTCCCTCGACCATGTGCGTGCCCAGCATCAGCTCGGCCGCCCCGACCGCGGCCGCGATCCACTCCGGGCGGCCCAGCACACCACCCGCCTCAGCCAGGGTGGTGATCGCCATCCCGTTCCACTCGGTGACCACCTTGTCGTCCCGGCCGGGCTGGGGGCGCCCGGCCCGGGCAGCGAGCAGCGCGGCCCGCGCCCGCTCCCAGCGGGCCAAGTCGTCAGGGGCAGCGGGGTCGGCAGGGAACTGCAACACCGAGCTCCCGTGTTCAAAAGTCCCAGCGCTGGTCACCACCAGCAGATCCGCGGCCCACTGGCCGTCATCGGGCCCGAGCACCTCCACCAGTTGCTCGGGGGTCCACACGTAGGTGGCGCCCTCCTGCCCTCCGGTATCGGCGTCCAGCGACGACGCGAACCCACCCTGCGGGGTGCCCAGCTCGTCGATGAGGAACGTCGCCGTCTGCTCGGCGACCCGCCGGGCGCTGAGCGATCCGGTCAGCCGGGCCAGATGGGTGTAGACGCGCAGCAACAACGTGTTGTCGTAGAGCATCTTCTCGAAATGCGGCACCACCCAGGCTGCATCCACGCAGTAACGGGCGAACCCACCGGCCAGCTGGTCATACATTCCCCCACGGGCCATTGCCTCGCACGTGCGCTCGGCCATGGTCAGGGCCGGCTCCGAGCCGGTGCGCTCGTGGTGGCGGAGCAGGAACTCCAGCAGCATCGCCGGCGGGAACTTCGGGGCACCACCGAACCCGGCGTGGGTGTCGTCGAACTCCGCCGCCAGCTTCTCCACCGCTGCTGAGAGGACCCGATCGTCCACTGCGGACTCGGTCAGCGGCGAGGCCCGTTCGGCGAGCTTGCCGACGATGTTCTTGGCCGCTTCCCGAACCTGGTCACCGCGGTCGGCCCAGGCCTGGCTCACGGCGATCAGCATCTCGGGAAAGCCCGGCATGCCGTGCTGGGCAGTGGGCGGGTAGTAGGTGCCGCAGTGGAAGGGTTCGGCGGTGGGCGTGAGGAAGCACGTCATCGGCCAGCCACCGTGGCCGGTCATGGCCTGGGTCGCTTCCATGTAGATGGCGTCGACGTCGGGACGTTCCTCCCGGTCCACCTTGATGTTGACGAACTTGGCGTTCATCACCGCCGCGATGTCCGCGTTCTCGAACGACTCGTGTGCCATCACGTGGCACCAGTGGCATGCGGCGTAGCCGATGGACAGCAGCACCGGCACGTTGCGCTGCGCCGCCTCGGTGAACGCCTGCTCGCACCACGGCCACCAGTCCACCGGATTGGAGGCGTGCTGCAGCAGGTATGGGCTTGTCGAGGTCGCGAGCCGGTTCGCCATGTCGGCTATCCTCCCTGGCACGGCGGCAACGCGGAACCTTTACTCCTCACGAGGTGAAGCCCCGGTGTCCCCGTCCGTGTTCTTGTCGGGGCTCCGGTCGAAAGACTGGGGGACCCGCCGCAGGTGCTTGTTCATCGATCGCACCAGCAGCGCCACGGCGACGAAGAACAACAGCAGCACCACCAGACCCACCGGTGCCGCCTTGCCGTAGTCCTCGCCCTGCCCACCCGGATCAGGCGCGGGGGTGGGGGGTGGCGCCAGCGCGACACCAGCGTGCGCGGTGGCATCGGAGAAGGCGGTGGGCAACAGCAGGATCACGCGAGCACCCGTTCCCGGACCCCGGAGAACAGATCGTCCTCAGGTAGCGTCGTATCGACCAGCGAGCGAGCGAGCTCGTACTCCTCGGTCGGCCACAGCTGCGCCTGCAACGCGTGGGGCACCACGAACCACCGGCTCGTCGGATCGATCTGGGTCGCGTGCGCCCGGAGCGCCTCGTCGCGCACCGGGAAATACTCAGCGCACTCAACCCGGGTCGTGACGCGTTCGAGAATGTCCGGGACGGAGGGGTCCCACTTGGCCAGCCATTCAGCGAACGGTGACTGCTCGCCCGCCGCGGTCAGCGCGTCATGCATCAGCTGCATGCGCTTACGAGAAAAGCCGTGCGAGTAGTAGAGCTTCAGCGGCTGCCACGGCACTCCGGCCTCGGGGAAACGTTCCGGATCACCTGCGGCGTCGAAAGCGGCAACCGACACCTCGTGGCAGCGGATGTGGTCGGGGTGCGGGTAACCGCCTTTCTCGTCGTAGGTCACCAGGACGTGCGGCCGGAACTCCCGGATTATCCGGACCAGGTCACGGACCGGTCGCTCCAGCGGTACCGCCCCGAAGCACCCCTCCGGCAGCGGCGGCCGTGGATCACCCTCCGGTAGTCCGGAATCGACGTACCCCAGCCAGCGGTGCCGGACGCCCAGAATCTGCGCGGCGCGTGCCATCTCCTGCTGCCGGACCGCGCTCATCCGCTCCGGGTACGCTTCCAGGTCAGCCGGCTCGAACGCCGGATTGAGAATGCTGCCCCTTTCTCCCCCGGTACAGGTGACGACCATAACGTCATGACCTTCGGCGACGTAGCGAGCCATTGTCGCCGCGCCCTTGCTCGACTCGTCATCGGGATGCGCATGCACCGCCATCATCCGCAACTGCTCAGCCATAGACGCCCGCATATCCCTTCTCCACGCCGGTGAAGCTGGCCCACCCGGCGATGGGAATACTCCCCGATGTGGGCCATTGTTCCTGCCGGAGGCACAGGGTCCTCAGGTAGGTGCCCATCGAGGAGGTGCAACGCCGTGAGCGGGGCGCAGCTTCCCGAGGGACGTTACGGACGGCGGGCGGGTGGATCACGTCACCGCTGGGCCGTAGGGATCGGGCTGCTGGCGGCGATACTCATCGGGCTTGCGGCCGCGGTGATCGGTTACCGCAACCTGGGCAGCACGCCGATCAAGGGCGAGGCGGTGAGCTTCGCCCTGCAGCAGGGCAATGCCGTGCAACTGCGGCTGAGCGTGATCCGGGACGATCCCTCGCGTCCTGCAGTGTGTATCGTTCGTGCCCGCTCTCGAGATGGAGAGGAAACTGGACGACGGGAGGTCTACGTGCCCCCGACCCGGGGTCCCGTCATCCTGTCGACCGTGGTGCACACCTCCCGGCCACCGGTCACCGCAGATGTCTACGGGTGCTCGCTGCAGGTTCCCGCCTACCTAGTCCCGGGCGCGCACTACTGATGCCGACCTGCTGCGAACCTGATGTCGAAACCTCAAGCGACACCGACCTGCCACCTCACGTGGCTCGTGACTTGACACGGACTTAGCAGCCCTGCTGAGCAGGCACGATCCAAAATCCATCACCCAGAAGGCTGAGGCCGAACCGGACACCTCGTGTTACCGTGGAGGGTGCGCACGGCCCCGGGGCAGGGCCGTGTTTTTCCGTTCCGGCCGCTGGCTGCCATGCCAGCGGCTCGGTTCGGTCCGCCCCGCTAGTTGCGGACGTCGGATCAAGGAGGAGTGATGACCGTGAGCGATACCCAGGTTGCCTGGTTGACCCAGGAATCCTACGACCGGCTCAAGCAAGAACTCGATGAGCTGGTGGCGAATCGCCCCGTCATTGCTACAAAGATCAACGACGCCCGGGAGGAAGGCGACCTCAAAGAGAACGGCGGCTACCACGCGGCCCGCGAGGAGCAGGCCCAGCTCGAAGCACGGATCCGCCAGCTGCAGGAGCTACTGCGAGTCGCCAAGGTCGGCGAGGCGCCGGCCGAGTCCGGGATCGCCGCACCCGGAATGGTCGTCACCGTGCGCTACCAGGATGACGATGAGACCGAGACGTTCCTGCTCGGCTCACTGGAGGAGATCGCCCACGGCGATCTTGAGGTGTACTCCCCCAACTCCCCGCTGGGTAAAGCGATCATCGGCGCGCACGAGGGCGAGGACCGCCACTACGAGCTTCCCAACGGAGGCTTGATGACTGTCGCCGTGGTCAAGGCGGAGCCCTTCCGGGGCTGATCTCTCGGGCCCGGCTTACGTCCGTCCAGGCTGTCCTGTCTGCTCAGCCCGTCACCTCATAGCCGGCCGCACCCAGAGCGGCCAGCAGCTCCGTGCTGTGCAGCGGACCCCGCGTCTCCAGACTCAGCGCAACGACCGCCTCCCCAAGCGTGAGGTTGCCTTCGATCCGGGAATGCGCCACGTCGACCACATTGGCACCCGAATTCCCCACCAGGGTCAGCAACGTGGCGAGTTCCCCGGGTCGATCGGGCATGGTCACCTGCAGGGTCAGGAACCGGCGCCCCGCGCTCAGCCCGTGCCGGATGAGGTGCATCAGGAGAAGCGGGTCGACGTTGCCGCCCGACAGCACGGCACAGACCGGCCCCGGCAAGGCCACGGTGGGTGCCAGCAACGCGGCAACGGCAGCGGCACCCGCTGGCTCGACCACCATCTTCGTCCGCTCCAGGCACAGCAACACCGCCTGGGACAGTGCCTCCTCCCCCACCGTCAGCATGTCATCAACCAGGGCGGACACATGCGCGAAGCTCACCGGGCCCACTTCGGAGACGGCGATCCCGTCGGCCATCGTGGGCCGGGCCGGCACCCGGACCGGAGCTCCGGCGGCCAGCGAGGCGGGCCAGACCTCGGTGGCATCCGAATGCACGCCGATCACTGCCACCTCGGGTTTGACGCCCTTGATGGCAGCGGCGATCCCCCCGAGCAAACCCCCGCCGCCGACAGGAACCAGCACGGTCGCGACGTCGGGCAGTTGTTCGAGTATCTCCAGGCCCACCGTGCCCTGGCCGGCAAGCACGTCCACATGATCAAACGGGTGGATGAACACCGCTCCTGTGTCGTTCGCGAAGGCGCGCGCCGCAGCCAGGGACTGCTCGACGACATCGCCGACGAGGTGCACCTGCGCGCCGTAGCCACGGGTCGCGGCGAGCTTGGGCAGTGACGCGGTGGCCGGCATGTACACCGTCGACGCGGTCCCCACTATCGACGCCGCCAGTGCCACACCCTGCCCGTGATTACCTGCGCTGGCCGCCACCACCCCGCGCGCTCGCTCGGCTGGAGACAGGGAATGAATCCGGGCATAAGCGCCTCGGATCTTGAACGAACCGGTACGCTGAAGGTTCTCGCATTTGAGATGGACCGGTACGGCGCAACGCTGCTCCAATGCCGTGAATCGCCGTACTGGTGTGCGCCGGACGACGCCGTGCACGGTCTCCCGGGCAGCTCTGATCTGCTCCACGCCCACCAGCTCCATAGCAGGCGATCCTGCCACTCGGCGGCGCACCACCATCGAGGGTGGGCGCCTCGTCCACGCTGCGAGGGCCGCACGCCGCGGGAGGCGCCGGAGTAAGGTCTGGGTAAGGACGAGGAGGTGGGATGGGTCGCCGCTGGATGCCGGTTCTGGTCACGGCCGGGGTTGCCGCGCTGCTCGCTGGCGCGGCCGTGTTCACCGCCGACCGGGCGGGGTGTGCCGAGCCCGGGAGCTATGTGCAGGTGCCGGGCGGCGTGCAGCTCGTCGGGGGATGCCTCAACAGTTCCGATCTGCCGGTGGCGCCGCCGCCCCTCAAACATTCCCCGCCGGGGCCGGCGAGACCACTGGGTGACTAGACCACTGGGTGACTAGCCGAGCGCCGCGAGCAGGTCGTCGACCAGATCTTCGGCGTCCTCGATACCCACCGAGATCCTGAGTAGCTCAGCAGGAACCTCCAGCTTGGTTCCCGCCGTCGAGGAGTGCGTCATGCGCCCGGGGTGCTCGATGAGGGACTCCACCCCACCCAGTGACTCGGCCAGGATGAACACCTGGGTTCGAGCGCAGACCGCCAACGCCGCAGCAGCACCTCCGCGAACGGTGAAGGAGACCATCCCCCCGAATCGACGCATCTGCTTGGCGGCCACCTCATGGCCCGGATGGGTGTCCAGTCCGGGGTAGCGGACTCCGGTGACAGCCGGGTGCGCCCGGAGCGCCGTCACGACCCGCTCGGCATTGTCACAGTGCCGCTCCATCCGCACCGCCAGCGTCTTGATGCCCCGCAGGGTCAGCCAGGCGTCGAACGGTCCCGGTACCGCACCAGCGCTGTTCTGCAGGAAAGCCAGCTGCTCGTCCAGCTCACCGTCCTCGGTGACCAGCGCCCCGCCGACGACATCAGAGTGCCCCCCGAGGTACTTGGTGGTCGAGTGGAGCACGACGTCTGCGCCGAGCCCCAGCGGGGTTTGCAGGTAGGGAGTGGCGAAGGTGTTGTCCACCACCAGCCGGGCGCCCGCCTCGTGCGCGACGCCGGCCAACGCGGCGATGTCGGCGATGGCCAGCAACGGGTTGGTCGGTGTCTCGCACCACACCAACCGGGTGTTCGGGCGCATCGCCTCCCGCACCGCATCGAGATCGGATTGGGCCAGCGCGGTGTACTCGATCCCCCAGTGCCGGAACACCTTGTCGATCAGCCTGAACGTGCCGCCGTAAGCGTCGTCGGGAATGACGATGTGGTCACCGGGCCGGCAGATCGCCCGGAGCAGGACGTCGCTGGCCGCCATGCCGGACGCGAACGCCCGCCCGTACCGCCCGCCTTCGAGCGCGGCCAGGCAGGTCTCCAACGCGGCGCGAGTCGGGTTGCCGGTGCGCGCGTACTCGTACCCGCCGCGCCGGCCACCGACGCCGTCCTGGGCGAAAGTCGAGGTCGCGTGGATCGGCACGATCACCGATCCCGTGTGCGGGTCTGGGTCCTGACCGGCGTGGATCGCGCGGGTGGCGAAGCCTCTCACTCCGCCAGCCTACGACGGCCGGTGACTACTGCGATCTTCGGTTGAGCCATCGGCTCTGATCACGACCGTATCGACGATCTTGTCCGCGAAGGTCTGCCGCCTGCCGTCCCACAACGGCCACAGGAAGCCGACGCCGAATTCCAGGACGTGGCAGATCTGGCGGACCAGAGCCAAACCGAAGCCCAACGGCCGACCGGTCTGGACCGTAACCAGCGACGTCTTGGCCATCCGGCGACCCAGGCTGCGCCCGGTGGTGCCCTGCAGGTGGCAGGAGTTCCAGATGAGGAAGCTCAGCAGTACCAGACTGCCCACGACCACCATGGCCGGGCGCCAGGCGGGGCTGCCGACGACCGCAGCGATGGACAGCAGGAGATTCAGCACGATCGCCGGAGCGACATAGTCGACCAGAAAGCTGATCGTCCTGGACCCGAAGTCCGCCAGCGGTCCCGGAACCTGATCGATGGCCTGTCGCCCATCGGCGTCATCGAGCGACACCCGAGGCGCGACCAGGTCGGTAGCGGACCCGTGCTGCGGCGGCACTGGCGCGGCGAGGGCCGGGTGAAGGCCAACCGCCTGCGGCGCTGCTTCCCACGTCGCCTGCCACGGCTGCGCGCCGAGGCTAGTACTTACCTGTGCTGGGGTGAGCTCATTCGATCGCACATTATGGGGCAATCGCCCGAATCGTGGGGGTGGGACGAACTGCGGCGATCTTCCGAATTGCGGCGGTGGTGCCAGCTGTGCTGGCTGACCGTACTGCGGGGGCCAGTTACAGTTCTTGATCTTCTTAAGCTCGCCGGTAGCGGACTCACCAGCAGACGAGCAGCCGAACTCCGGAGAGCGATCGTGATACCGCGGCTGGGAACTCGTCATCGGGTTCGAACCCCTCGCTAGGGTGGCCTGACGCATTTGTGCGCGATCACGCTATCGGATCGGTTCCGCCTGCTTTCAGCCCCCGGCCAGGAACCCCAGAACGTCTGGACGGGTGACGACTCCCGCCGGTTTACCGTCGATCAGAACCAGGACGCCGTCCGCATCGGCCAGCGCCTGCATAAGTGACCCGATCGGCTCGCTCCCCCCAATCGTCGGCAGCGGTGCCGCCATGTGCGCTTCGATGGGATCGGCAAGTTGGGCATTACCGGCGAAAAGGGCCTGCAGCAGGGTGCGTTCACTCACCGCGCCGATCACCTCGGCCGCCATCACTGGCGGCTCGGCGGCTACCACGGGTAGTTGGGAGACGCCGAACTCGCGCAGAATTGTCACCGCCTCGGCAATTGTTTCATTCGGATGGGTGTGTACCAGTTCGGCGAACGCGCCGTCCTTGCCGAACAACACATCAGCGACCGTTGCTCCAGATGAGTCTGGCGGCAGGAAGCCGTGGGAGGCCATCCACGTGTCGCTGAAGACTTTGCCCAGGTAACCGCGCCCACCGTCGGGCAGCAACACCACGATCACCGAGTCCGGCTCAGCCCGGCGCGCGAGCCGCAGCGCACCCACTACCGCCATCCCGCACGACCCCCCGAGCAGCAACCCCTCCTCGCGGGCCAGCCGCCGGGTCATGGTGAACGAGTCGGTGTCTGAGACCGCAATGACCTCGTCGCAGATGTTCCGGTGATACGTCTCGGGCCAGAAGTCCTCTCCCACGCCCTCAACGAGGTAGGGCCGGCCACTGCCACCCGAGTACACCGACCCTTCCGGGTCGACTCCGACAATCCGTACCCGGCCTTCGCTCACCTCTTTGAGGTAACGGCCGGTCCCGGAGATCGTACCGCCGGTGCCGATACCGGCGACGAAGTGCGTGATCCGTCCCTGGGTTTGTGCCCACAGCTCAGGACCCGTGCTGTGATAATGGCTGGCTGGGTTGTCCGGATTGGAGTACTGGTCGGGTTTCCACGCGCCGTCGATCTCCCGCGCCAGCCGCTCGGACACCGAGTAATACGAGTCGGGATGATCGGGCGGGACAGCGGTGGGGCAGACAAGCACCTCCGCGCCATAAGCCTTGAGCACGCCGAGCTTGTCCTCACCAACCTTGTCCGGGCATACGAACAGGCACCGGTAGCCCTTACGCTGGGCGACAATTGCCAGCCCGATTCCGGTATTGCCGGACGTAGGCTCCACGATCGTGCCCCCCGGCCGTAGCCGGCCGGATCGCTCTGCCGCTTCCACCATGCGCACCGCGATCCGATCCTTCACGCTGCCGCCGGGATTGAAGTACTCCACCTTGGCGAGGACCAGCGGCGCGAGAGGCCGGGCCACGGCGTTGAGCCGCACGAGTGGGGTATTTCCGACCAGATCGATGATGTGCTCGGCGTAGTGCACCGGGGCTCCTGATGGGTGAGGCGGATCACGCTCACGCACGGCACTCTGCCGGGTTTTAGGCGTATATCAGAGAGTATGGAGGTCCTCAGCGCAGCCTGGCGTGGAGGAGGTCACAAGATGCAGCATCTGATGCGAACGGCGGCTGTGGTGATCGGGGCCACCGGTGCGACGGTCGGTGCCGCATACGGGGTGCTCAGCAAGCAGGGGCAGCGGGCTCGCCGTGACATCATGATCCCGGGCTGGCTGCCGCTGCGTGCGGATGGGATCTACTTTCCCGGCTGCACCGGCCCGCCACCGGCTGCGCCGGACTACGCCCGCCCCGGCACGGCGGTGCACTTGACCATGCTCGGGGACTCCCTGGGGGCCGGCCTCGGAGTGGATCATGCCGAGCAGCTGCCCGGGGTGGTCCTCGCTCGCGGCCTGGCCGAGGAGACCGGCCGACCAGTTCTGCTGGACACGCTGGCGATCTGCGGCTGCACGAGCCGCCGGCTGAGCGGGCAAGTGGACACCGCCCTGCTCGACCCGCCGGACGTGGCCATCATCGTGATCGGCGCCAATGACGTGACCCGCCGGCTCGCGCCCCGGGAATCCGCACACCTGCTCGGCGCGGCGGTATCGAGGTTGCGTGCCGCCGGCACCACCGTGATCGTCGGCACCTGCCCGGATCTCGGCGCGATCCGGCTCATCCCGCAGCCGCTCCGCGCCATCGCGCACACCTCGAGCCGGACGCTCGCCCGCCTTCAGCACGATGCGGTCAGCCAGGCCGGTGGCATCCCAGTACCACTGGCCCAGCTGCTCGCCCAGGAGTTCCTCACCCAACCCGACGTCCTGTTCAGCCGGGATCACTACCACCCCTCAGCCGCCGGCTACGCCGCAATCTGTGCAGTGCTGCTCCCCGCGCTCCGCGACGGATGCTCTTCAAGTACCGCCAACCCGGGTTCAGGAGGTCCGTAACCGCTACCAACCTGCGTTCCATTTCGCGCCCGCAGCGAAGACAAGAGCACCAAACAGGAGGGTGGGGTCACCGTTGGGGTGACCCCACCCTCCTGGGGTGGAAAATCGCAGGTTAGCGGCTTTGCATGTAGGACAGCAGCCGCAGGATCTCCAGGTACAGCCAGACCAGGGTCACGGTGAGGCCGAACGCGATGTACCACGCGGTCTTCTCCGGAGCACCCGCACGGATCGCCGCGTCGGCGGCGTCGAAGTCGAGCAGCAGGCTGAACGCCGCAATCCCGATCACGACCAAGCTGAACACGATTGCCAGCGGACCGCCGTCGCGAAGATGAAGGCCACCGGGGATGAAGAAGTTCACGATGAGATTCACCAGCATCAGGCCGACCGCCCCGATCAGAGCGCCCATCAGCCACTTGGTGAACCGCGGCGTCACCTTCACCGCGCCGGTCTTGTAGACCACCAGCATTCCTGCGAACACCAGCACCGTGCCCGTGATCGCCTCCAGGACCAGGGAGCTACTGCCGGTCATTCTTTCGACGGTGGTCCCGATCGCCCCGCTGATGCCACCGAGGAAGACGCCCTCGACCGCGGCATATGTCAGGATCAGCGGCGGGCTGACCACCTTCTTGAAGATGACCACGAGGGCGAGCACGAAACCGATCAGAGCCGCTGGAAGCGCGAGGCCCCACAGCCCGCTGATGTAGGTGAGGACTCCGGTGGTGATCAACACAGCGAGCGTGATGCTCGTCTTGGTCACCACATCATCGACGGTCATCGGCCGGCCGATGGCCGGCAGTGTCCCGCCATAGTGGGGTTGCGCCCCGGGGAACGTTGCGGGGGCCGAGTTGAAGCCCGCGTAACCGCCCCCTCCTCCGGGCAGGTTGCGGAATGCGGGGTTGCTGGTTGAGCGCACCGTGTCCCTCCTGATGCGGGCTGGTGAGGCATCGCGAACCGTCATGAGATTCAACGCGCCTGCGGCGATTCCGGTTCCCGGCCCGACAAAACCGACTTTTACCCTCGCTTGGGTCCGGGGAGTCCACCGCCAGCAAGCGATCGTGTCGGCAGCACGTTACTGTGCGCGAGACAAGCATCGGGACTTGGAACAGTGCGGAGGTCGCGATGGACTGGTGGGGCTGGGTGATCCTGGCGCTGGTCATCGCTGTGGTGCTCATCACGATCGTCATCGTGGTTCAGCGCAAGAGACGGCGCGGTGGCGTGATCGGGCTGGGAAACTCGGGCGGGAGGTAACTGACAGTGACCGCCGCTTCCTCCGCGCTCCTACTGCGGGCCAGCGAGTTGATGGGCCGTCCGGTGGTCACCCTCAGCGGTGAGCTGATCGCCGAGGTCAAGGACATCGTGTTCGAACGCACCGGCGGACGCATCGCCGGTTTCACCCTGCGCAATCCGGGCTTGTTCAGCCGTTCCCGCAAAGATTCACTGCCCTGGACAGAGGTGTACGGGGTAGGCAGGGACGCCGTGATGGTGCCCGCGGACATCGAGTTGGTCGCCACTAAGGAGCTGGCACCACGCAAGCAGTCCCGCAAAGCAGACGTGATGGAAGATCGGGTGCTCACCGACAGCGGGCGGGATCTCGGCCGCGTGGTGGACGTCGTCCTGCACTGCGGGACCAATCTCGACGTGGTGGGCTACGAAGTGGAAGCCAGCGAGGCGCTCGGCACCGCGGGGCGGCGAGTGCTCATCCCCCTCCCCGACACCGTGGCAGTCTCCGGAGAGAACCTCATCGTGCCCGCGGCGGCCACCGAGTTCATCTCCGATGATCTGGCCGGGTTCGGTGCGGCCGTGGATGCTTTCCGGGCCCGGCTGCGAGAGGGAGCCAGCTGATGTTGTTCAGCCAGGCACGCAAGCTCGACGTCGTGAACACCTCCACCGCAACCCGGGTAGCCCGGGTGGAAGGCTTCGTCGTGCTACCCGGGCCACCCAGGGTGGCGCTGCTGCGGCTGGGCAAGGTCAGTGGTGCCGGCACCTTGCTAGCCTGGGCCGACCTCAAGGGATTCGGGCCCGATGCCGTGACCGTCGAGTCCGACGCGGTGATCCGGCCGGCGCGAGATGCCGTGGAGCAACGGGTCGAGGACAACGATCTGGAGATTCTGGGCAAGCGGGTTCTCACCGAGCGGGGGATGGAACTCGGCACGGTCGCCGACGTCGACTTCGATACCGAGACCGGGGCGGTCACCTCGATGATCACCAAGACCGAGGCCATCGCAGGGGGGCGGCTGATCGGGCTAGGTGGTTACGCGGTCGTCGTGTCCGCTTAGAGCGAGGCTACGCACGGCCACCCCGAGACACGGCCACCCCGAGACACCAGCAAAGCGGCCTCGTGCGGGCGGCCGCCCACCCCCCACGCGGCCGCCCGCACCCTCGCCCATTTGGGCTAAGTAAGCATCGCAGCCGCGTCCCTCCGGCACAAGCGACTTCGGTTCCGGCTGACTCCAGCTAGCTAGCCTGGGGCAGGCACGGCGGCAAGCGGTAGCCGGATCCGGAACACCGCTCCGGCGCCGGGGGCGGTATCCAGCTCCGCCACCCCCCCGTGGGCCGCGGTGAGTGCCGCCACGATGGACAAACCGAGCCCGGTCCCCCCGCCACGAGACCGGGCTCGCGAGGAGTCGGCCCGGTAGAACCGTTCGAAGACCCGCTGCGCGTCCTGCGGTGCCAGACCCGGGCCCTGGTCAGCCACCGAGATCACCGCCCACCCGGGCTCGGTGCGCACCGCGATGATCACCGGAGTTCCGGCCGGGGTATGCGCGAGCGCGTTGGTCATCAAGTTACCCAGCACCTGCCGCAGCCGCGACTCGTCACCGAGCACCACGGGCACCCGCTGCTCGCTGGTGTCGTCGCTGGTCACTTCCAGCGTGACCGGTCGATCCGGGGCAAGGGCGCGGGCATCGTGTACCGCATCGGCGGCGAGTACGACGAGGTCGACGGGCGTGCGAGCCAGCGCTCGCTGCGCATCGAGCCGGGCAAGCAGCAGCAGGTCCTCGACCAGCAAACCCATCCGGGCCGCCTCGGACTCGATCCGATCCATCAGCCGGGGCACGTCACCGGCCGCACCCTGGCGGTACAGCTCGGCGAACCCGCGGATCGAGGTGAGCGGGGTACGCAGTTCGTGACTGGCATCGGCGACGAAGCGTCGCATCCGCTCCTCGGAGCTGCGCGCGGCGGCCTCGGAGGCCCGCTGGGTCTGGAAAGCCGACTCGATCTGGGCGAGCATGCCGTTCAACGCTCCGGAGAGCTGGCCGACCTCGGTCCGCGGCGGGTGCACGGGCACGCGGCGGCTCAGGTCGCCCGCCGCGATCGCCTCCGCGGTGTCCTTCACCTCAGCCAGCGGTTTGAGGCTGCTGTGCACCACGAGGTAACCCACACCGGCGAGCAGCACCAGCACGACACCGCCGACGATCAACTCGAGGAATGCCAGCTGAGACCGCGTCGCATCGACTGTCTCCAGGCTGGTGGCGATCAGCAGGGTGCCGGAACCGTCCGGCAGCGGGATGGCCAGCAATCGCCACTGCCCCCCACCGCCGGTCGCCGGCACTGTCATCGGATGCCCGTGCCGGCCGGCAGCCTGTTCCGGCGTCCACGCCGGTAGGGCCGGCCCAGGCAGGCCAGCCTGCACCGGGGAGTACAATGAGTCCACCAACACGCCGTTCTCGTCGGTGATGGCCACGGAGAACGCGCTGGGCAACCGCAGCCGGCCGGAGCCGGACCGGTCATCCCCTTGACCAGGGGGAGGCAGCCCGAAACCAGGATCTCGGTGACCGGCGAGGATCCGCGACCCGGCCGCACCGAGCTGGCTGTCGACCTGCTCAAGCAGGTAACGGTGCAGTGCGGTGGTTGTCGCTGCCCCTGCGACGCCCAGTGCCAACGCGACCAGCGCCAGCACCGCAGCGACCAGTCGCATCCAGAGCGGCGTCGCGGCACAGACCCGGCGCACCGCCAGTCCGGCGGCACCCACCCGGCGAGCGGCACCCGCCCGGCCGGTGGCTGCGCCGAGCATGGTCATGCCCGGGGCACACGCAGCACGTAGCCGACTCCACGTACGGTCTGGAGCAGCCGCGGCTCGGTGGTATCGAGCTTGCGCCGCAGGTAGGAGACATAAGATTCGATCACACCGGTGTCTCCGCTGAAGTTGTAGTTCCACACGTGCTCGAGGATCTGGGTCTTGGACAGCACTTGTCCCGGGTTGCGCATGAAGTAGCGCAGCAACTTGAACTCGGTCGGTGACAGCTCGATCAGCTCGCCGCCTTTGCGCACTTCGTGGGTGTCGTCGTCGAGCTCGATGTCAGCGAAGACCATCTGGGCGCTGGTGGTGGCGGTTCCCGAGCCGGCCCGGCGCAGGATCGCCCGGATCCGGGCGATCACCTCTTCCAGGCTGAACGGCTTGGTCACGTAGTCGTCCCCACCCAGGGTGAGCCCGGTCACCCGGTCAACGGTGGCATCACGCGCGGTGAGAAACAGCACCGGCATCCGGAGGCCTTCCCCCCGCAGCTTGCGCACCAGGTCGAAGCCGTCCATCCCGGGCATCATCACGTCAAGCACCAGCAAGTCGGGCCGGTTGCGCCTGGCCACGGTCACCGCTTCGGTGCCATCAGTGGCGGTGGCCACCTCGAAGCCGACGAAGCGCAGGCTCGCCGAGAGCAACTCGACGATGTTGGGTTCGTCGTCGACGACGAGCAGCCGGGCCTCGGGGCTCGTGGCAGCCATCGCGCACCACCTCCTGGTAGGCCAGTGTGGGTGCCCAGCCTCAGACGAGGCTGGGCACTGTCTGTGAGTTGCCTGGGAGCCGGCCGGTGTTTCGCACTCGGCGGCTTCCCGGCGTTCTGGCTTCCCAGCCAATTCGCAGCGAGCTGGCAGCCCGTCCCCACGATGACCAGCCACGGTGGCGAGCGTGACCGCCCCACCCAGCCACGCCGACCCCCTCGGGTCCGATCGCGACGCGGCGCTCTCCCTGCCGCCACACGATCTGGCGGCAACCCCCGAGCGGCACGATCCGCGCTGGGTACGCCCGGCCCTGCTCGGCCTGCTCGGCGCAACCGCGCTGCTGTACCTGTGGGGGTTGGGAGCGTCCGGGTATGCCAACACCTTCTACTCCGCCGCCGCGCAAGCCGGCGCGACGAGCTGGAAGGCGTTCTTCTTCGGCTCGTCCGACGCGGCCAATTCGATCATGGTGGACAAGACACCTGCGTCACTGTGGGTGATGGATCTCTCGGCCCGGATCTTCGGGGTGAACCCGTGGAGCATCCTGGTGCCACAGGCGCTGGAAGGCCTCGCCACGGTCGGTGTGCTCTATGCCGCCGTGCGACGCTGGCACGGTCCAGCGGCTGGTCTGCTGGCGGGCGCAGCGCTCGCGCTCACCCCCGTCGCAGCGCTGATGTTCCGGTTCAACAATCCGGACGCTCTGCTCGTGCTGCTCCTCACCGTGGCCGCGTACGCGGTGGTCAGGGCGATCGAGGCCGGTCGGACGGGATGGCTGGTCACGGCGGCGGTGTTCATCGGCCTGGGGTTCCTGACCAAGATGATGCAGGCCTTCCTGGTGGTACCCGGGCTCGGGCTGGCCTACCTGGTGGCCGCCCCGGTCACGCTGCGGCGGCGGATCGGGCAACTGCTGGTGGCCGGTGGGGCGCTGGTGATCAGCTCAGCCTGGTGGGTGGCCATCGTGGAGCTGTGGCCGGCAGCGGACCGCCCCTATGTGGGTGGCTCGCAGACCAACAGCGTCCTGGAGCTGATCTTCGGTTACAACGGCTTCGGCCGGTTGACCGGCAACGAGACCGGCAGCGTCGGCGGCGGTGGGCGGTTCGGCAGGCCCGGCGGTGGTGGCATGTTCGGCGGCGGCGGGCCGGGCCAGCTGTTCGGCTGGGCGATGGGCAGCCAGATCGCCTGGTTGCTACCCGCAGCGCTGCTGTTCCTGGTCACACTGCTCTGGATCTGGCGCCGCATGCCCCGCACCGACCGGCAGCGTGCCTCGGTGCTGCTGTGGGGCGGCTGGTTGCTGGTCGCCGGAGCCGTGTTCTCCTTCGCCCAGGGGATCATCCATCCGTACTACACGGTGGCGCTGGCCCCGGCGATCAGCGCGCTGGCCGGGATCGGTGCGACCACGTTGTGGCGGCTGCGCTCCACACCGCAGGCGCGGGCGACACTGGCCACCGGCTTGGCCTGCACAGCGATGTGGGCGTACCTGCTTCTCGACCGGGCGCCGGACTGGCAACCCTGGCTGCGAGTAGCCGTACTGATCGGTGGCCTGGTGTGCGCCGGCGTGCTGGCGCTCCCGGCACAGGCACGCCGCAGCACCGGACTCGTGGTAGCCGCCGTCGCGGTGGTCCTCGGGTTGGCCGCGCCCGCGGCTTACGCTCTGGAGACCGCAGCAACCCCGCACAGGGGAGCAATTCCCTCAGCCGGACCCCAGGGCGGCGGCTTCGGGAGACCTGGTTTCGGGGGACCTGGTTTCGGCGGGGGACCTGGTCCCGGCGGGGGAGCTCCCGCCTTCCCGGGCCACCGAGCCCATCACGATGGATTCTCCGGACACGGGTTCCCCGCCGGCACTGCCCCTGGCGGGATCGGTGGCCTGCTCAACGGCACCACGTCCAATACCGCGCTCAACGCGCTACTGGCCCGAGACGCCGACCGCTACATCTGGGTGGCCGCCGCCGTCGGCTCCAACACAGCAGCTGGCTTCCAACTCGCCACCGGGCACCCGGTCATGCCGGTCGGCGGCTTCAACGGCAGCGACCCGTCGCCGACGATGGCCCAGTTCCAGCAGGACGTGGCGCGCGGGGAGATCCACTACTTCATCGGTGGTGGTGGCTTCGGCGGCCAGCGCGGCGGCAGCTCCAGCAGCCGGCAGATCGCAGCGTGGGTGCAGCAGAACTTCACAGCGACGCGGGTGGGCAACGCCACGGTGTACGACCTCACCATGGAGCGCTGATCCATGACTCACCGCGCATCACCACAACACTTTCTTACGAGATCACCACACAAGCGGGTGACGAAGGCGCGGTCGTTCAGCGACACTGTAGTTACCAGGCTCGTCACCCGCAGGTGCGGAACTGGTTCGACGCGGCAATCACGGCCTACCTCGGGCGCAGTCGGCCCGTACCAGGCGCCGGAGAGGAGGGGTCGTGAACGACAATGACCGTCCCGGTAACCCTGGAGAGGGATGGCCGCCACCGGTTGGCTATTGGCCCCCACCGGCTCCAACCCCTCCGAAACGCCGCCCACTGCGCCTGGTCGGCGTCCTGCTTCTGATCGCTCTGGTCTCCGCGATGACAATCGCCGTGGGTCATGCCGTGGGCGATGCCGCCTCTGCCACGTTGCGGTTCTCACCCGGGTGGGCACCGTTCGCCGCATCATCTCCGGCCAACTCACCGCTGGTGAACTCCTCCATCCCCTCGGACGAGGCAGTGGATCTGGCGGTGCTCGCGGCCACCGTCAATCCCGCCTTGGTCGACGTGAACACCCAGCTCGGTTACCAGAACGCCGAAGCCGCCGGAACCGGAATCGTGCTCACACCCTCGGGGGAGGTACTCACCAACAATCATGTGATCAACGGCGCCACCAGCATCAGCGTCACCGACATCGGCAATGGGCAGACCTACCCAGCCACGGTGGTCGGCTACGACCGCAGTCATGACATCGCTGTGCTCCAGTTGCAAGGCGCCTCGGGCCTGCGAACCGCCCCGATCGGTGACTCCAGCGAGGTTGCGATCGGCAACCAGATCGCAGCGATCGGCAACGCCGGCGGGGTGGGTGGTACCCCGAGCACGACCACAGGCACGGTCTCCGGTCTCAACCAGACAATCGCGGTCAGCGACGACAGCTCGGAGAGCGCCCAGCGCCTCACCGGCCTGATCCAGGTCGCGGCCTCCGTGCAACCGGGGGACTCCGGGGGCCCGCTGGTGAACGCCGCCGGGCAGGTCATCGGCATCAACACCGCCGGCTCCAGCGGGACGCAATTCGACACCGCGGATGACCAGGGGTACGCGATCCCGATCAACGACGCGATCGCGATC
>DASYAZ010000032.1:0-65241 GCA_036501085.1 Pseudonocardiaceae bacterium
GTGTTCCTCGGTGCAGGGGTTCGCCTCGGGCTCCCTTCCCACCCCGCCTCACGACGACACAGTTGCCTCCGGCTCGGAGTTAGCACCACCTCTTCCTCCAGGGGACTTACACCCCCAATCGATCGCCCATGCCGGGCGTACCCAAGCGCCGACGGCGGCGGCGTACGTTCCTCTGGCGACAAAGCACCTGACTGATCGACCGGATCCACGACACTGCGCGCGGCCCTGGCGGGCCGTGCTCGGTCGCGTCCCGGTCGGTCGGCCGATACGGCTTACTACGGAGGGGGTTACCCTCGGCCGCGTGCCGAAGTTCCGGATCTCCGAGGCGGCTGCGCTGCTCGGTGTGAGCGATGACACGGTGCGGCGATGGCTCGAGAGCGGAAAGTTGCCCTGCGAACGTGATCGGTCGCACTGGACGGTGATCGATGGGGCGGCGTTGGCGGCGTTCGTTCGGGGCCGTGCTCGTCCTGCGCCCGATCCGACGCCGCGGGTCGGTTGCTCAGCCCGCAATCGATTCGTCGGGCTGGTTACCGAGGTCATCGCCGATACCGTGATGACTCAGATTGAGATCCAGTGTGGGCCGCACCGGGTGGTTTCGTTGATGAGTACCGAGGCCGCCCGTGAGCTGGGTTTGGCGCCCGGTTCCCTGGTCGTGACCGTCGTGAAGTCCACCCAGGTGCTCATTGAGACCCCGAACGAGCCGTACGCCTTCACCGCCGCGAGTGGGTAACGAGCATCTGCACTGCTGGTCATCGACGTTGATCAAAGTCGGTACGAAGGAGCGAACGGTTGATTCGGGAACCCGTCACTGGATACCCAGTCTCGGGTGGTTCTGGGATCGAGGACCCCCTTGAGCGGTTGTTCAGGTGAGTGCCTGGAGGGCATAGACGATGGCCAGCGCGATGGCCAGCCCGCCGAGCAGTAGTCGCAAGGCCGTGTCGGGTAGGTGGGGTTGGAGGTGGGCGCCGAGGTATCCGCCGAGCAGACCACCCAGGCCGCAGGCGAGACCGAGTGTCCAGTCGGGGGCGATATCGCCGGTGCTGATCAGCGCTAAAAGTGCGTAGGTGCCCGCACCTACGAGGGAAGTCAGAAACGTGGAGGTCAGCGCCGCGGGAGCCACCGTCGCCACCGGCAGGCCCCGGTTGACCAAGATGGGCCCGAGGATGGACCCGCCGCCAATCCCGTAGATGCCACCCACAACCCCGACCACCACGGCCAGCGCGGTGATCACCCGGTCGGACGGTGCTCGATGCGGTCGGCCACGGGGGCGAAGAGACAGGGTCTGCACGCACAACCACACCCCCACCGGCAATAGGACGATCGCGACAATCAACCGGAACACCTGCGGGCCGGGTACAGCGAAGACCCTGATGAGCGCACCGATCACGACACCTGGCAAGGAACCGATCACCAAGGGCCGGGTCAACACCCCGCCGCGCTGCCCGCGCTTGCGATAGCGCAGGAGCGCACCCGGGACGGCAATGAGGTTGAACAACAGATTGGTCGGGGTCACCGCCGGGCTAGGCACCCCGAGCACGCTCAGTTGCACCGGAAGCAGGAATACCGCGCCCGACACCCCCACCGGAGCAGTCATCACCGCAGCTAGCAGACCCGCCCCCACACCTAGCACGACCGTTG
This sequence comes from Pseudonocardiaceae bacterium, assembly GCA_036501085.1. GTDB lineage: Bacteria > Actinomycetota > Actinomycetes > Mycobacteriales > Pseudonocardiaceae. Next base: position 1,639 of record DASYAZ010000032.1, read on the forward strand.
ACCAGATCACCGGTCTCCTCGAATGTCCCCGCACCATCGCGACGCTGACGACCGCGACTGCCATCATCCCCAGCGCACGAGGGAACAGCCGATCGGATATACGTTAAGGGTCCAGACCCACTCATCCAGTACCAGCACGACACCTGAACGCTTGTCAGCCGTTCCCGGCCGAAGATCGCCCCGATCTAAAAGGCCACGCCCTCGCCGGGAGGCAGATCTCCGGGATGGCCGTTCGGAGAACCGCTGCGGCTAGGTCGGGTGGACAGGGATGTGACATCCCATCGACCTCCTCTAAGGGCTACCACACGGCAGCCCGGGGGCAGAGCCAAGCGACGCCACGCGCCAGTTCCCCGAGGGCTGCCCCCAGACAGCCGCGTGGTCGGGCTGCGCCAGATCGACGGGATGCCACACGAGCCCCCGCGTGCAAGATCTCGGTGACCTTACCGCCCATGAGAAGCCTGGTCGGGCCGTTTGTGGGCCGTCTCAGCGGACGAAACAACGGCGAACAACGCGGGATGACGCTGACCAACGACGAGTATTGCCGCTGGTCAGCGTCGCCTCCGCCGCGTGGACCTCAGCCTTGCTTGGTCTCCCAGAAGATCGACAGCCATGCCCTCGCCGGACCGGCAGATCTCCGGGACTGAGGGAACGGGGGAAGTAACAGGTTGAGTCCTCTCAGCGACAGCAAGCCTCGACGCAACCGGCTGCGCAGCCGCACCGGTCCTCGCCAGCATCAGTGGCGGGGGCGCAGCAGATCTCCCCGCGCAGCGCTTCGCGACCTTCCTTTACCGCCACACCAGCCAGCGCGAGTGCCGCGGTCGGGTCTGCCCACCACCAACCGAGCGTGCTGTTGAGCACTAGGCCGACGAGCACGACCGCTGACAGGTAGGTGCACAGCAAAGTCTGCTTCGAGTCCGCCACTGCGCTGTTCGAACCCAGTTCACGGCCAGTCCGCCGTTGGGCCAGCGACAGGAACGGCATCACCACGACGCTGAGTGCAAGCAGCACGATGCCGACTGTGGAGTGCTCGGCTTCTGCTCCACCGACCAGCGTCCGTACCGCCTCAACGGTGACATAGGCGGCCAGCACGAAGAACGACCAGGCGATCACCCGCAGCGCCGTCCGCTCCCGCCGCTGCGGATCATCAGCAGCGAACTGCCACGCCACCGCAGCCGCCGAGGCGACTTCCACCAGGGAATCCAAACCGAAGCCGATCAGCGCCACCGACCCCGCAACGGTGCCGGCCGCGAGCGCCACGACCGCCTCCACGACGTTGTAGGTGATCGTCGCCGCCACCAGCAACCGCACCCGGCGCCGCAGCACCGTCCACCGATCAGCGCCGATATCGGGAGCGCTCACCGCGCCGCCTCGACCGCTGGCTCGCCGTAGATCGGGCACAGCGCCACTGCGTCTCCCGTCTCGGCCAGCAACCGCTCCGCGCTGCGCAGCAGGTCCAGCAACTCTGGACGGCTCAGCGCGTAGAACGACTGCCGCCCCTCGGCCCGGTAATCCACCAGGCCGCAGTCCCGTAAACAGGCCAGGTGCTTCGACACGGTGGACTGCGCCAACCCAAGGGCGCGCGTCAGGTCCACCACCCGCGCCTCGCCCTGGGCGAGCTGCGCCACGATCGCCAACCGGGCCGGGTCGCCCAGCGACCGGAACAGCGCGACGGCAGAGGACACCCCACCCGAAATTCTACAATCCATCGCCCAGCAGGCCGCCATCCGGCGAGCTGAGCGTGGAACGGAAGGACGAAAGGCCAAGCGTCAGGCCGTACACAGGCCGTCAAAGGTCCAGTCGCGTCAGGACACAACCGGACACAACAAGCACAAACCAGCAGGTCAAAGATGGTCAGCCACCCAACCACCGCAGGCCAGCCTTCCAGGTCAGGAAAAGTCGGGCTTCTCGTGCCGGGTTCGCTTGAGCTCGAAGAAGTGCGGGTAGCTGGCGAGCAGCAGGGTGCCGTCGAAGATTTTCCCGGCTTCCTCACCGCGCGGGATCCGCGACAACACCGGTCCGAAGAAAGCCACGCCGTTGACGTGAATCGTCGGAGTCCCGACATCCAGCCCGACCGGAGCCATGCCGGCCTCGTGGCTGGCCCGTAGTTCCTCGTCATACTCGGTGCTCTGAGCCGCCTGGGCCAGTTCGGCGGGCAATCCCACCTCGGCCAACGAGGCCACGATCACCTCGTCCAGATCTTTGTTGCCCTCGTTGTGGATTCGCCTACCCATCGCGGCGTAGAGCGGGTCGAGCACCTTCTCCCCGTATTCGCGAGCCGCCGCGACGCACACCCGAACCGGGCCCCACGCCTGATCCACCATCTTGCGGTACTTCTCGCTGACATCCGCCCGATCCTCATTGAGTAGCGCCAAGCTCATCACCCGGAAGTGCACATCGATGTCCCGCACTGTCGCGACCTCGAGGATCCAGCGAGAGGTGATCCACGCCCAGGGGCACCTCGGGTCGAAGTAGACATCGACCCGCGCGAGCTCGCCCTCAGCTCGGTCACCAGTGCTCTCACCGGTGTTGTAGCCAGCAGTAACGGTCATGGCTCCCCTCCGTTCGTCGTCGCCGGGTACAACCCGTCCGGGTGGTCACGTCTTCCCGCGCCTCAACTCGCCTGCGGGCACATTCACACCCATGATTGGATGCCCAGGAACTCCTGATCTGACACCAGAGGTGAACTGTGCCCGTCCCCAACCTCACCCAGAAGCTGGCCGTTGAGCGCGCAGGGCTGCTCGATGTCAGCTCTTACACCGTCGACCTCGACCTCACCGACGGTGCTGGAAAGCCGGGTGAAGGTACGTTCCGTAGCATCACCACGGCCCGGTTCTCCTGCCGCGCCCCAGGTGCATCCAGCTGGATCGATCTGGTCGCGGACCGGGTCAGCTCCGCGGTGCTCAACGGAACCGCTCTTGATGTGACCGGCTACGACGAGGCGAAAGGCATCGCGCTGCCGGCCTTGCTCGTCGACAATGAGATCATCATCGAGGCGCAGGGCCGGTACATGAACACCGGCGAGGGCCTGCACCGCTTCGTCGATCCGGTCGATGGCGGCGTGTACCTCTACACCCAGTTCGAGACCGCCGACGCCAAGCGGATGTACGCCTGCTTCGACCAACCTGACCTCAAGGCGGTGCACCGCATCCGGGTCGTGGCACCCGCAAGCTGGAAAGTGATCTCCAACGCTCCCTGCCGGCACACCGAGGACGCCGGCGCCGGCGTGATCCGCCATATCTTCGCCGACAGCGCGCGGATCAGCCCGTACATCGTGGCGCTGGTCGCCGGTCCTTACGCGCAGTGGACCGACGAATATGCCGATGAGGACGCAACGATCCCGCTGGGCATCTACTGCCGGGCCTCACTGGCCGAGCACATGGATGCGGAGCGCCTGTTCACCGAGACCAAGCAGGGTTTCGGCTTCTACCACCGAGCATTCGGCGAGCGGTACCCGTTCGAGAAGTACGACCAGTGCTTCGTGCCCGAGTTCAACGCCGGAGCGATGGAGAACGCCGGCTGTGTGACCTTCCTGGAGGACTATGTCTTTCGCAGCCGGGTCACCCGCTTCCTCTACGAACGGCGCTGCGAAACCGTGCTGCACGAGATGGCGCACATGTGGTTCGGCGACCTGGTGACCATGCGCTGGTGGGATGATCTGTGGCTCAACGAGTCCTTCGCCACCTGGGCTTCGGTCCTCTGCCAGGCCCAGGCCACCGAGTACACCTCCGCGTGGACGACCTTCGCAACCATCGAGAAGTCCTGGGCTTACCGTCAGGATCAGCTGCCCTCCACGCACCCCATCGCCTGTGACATTCCCGATGTGCAAGCGGTCGAGGTCAACTTCGACGGCATCACCTACGCCAAGGGCGCCAGCGTGCTCCGGCAGCTGGTCGCCTACGTAGGGCTGGAGGAGTTCCTCGCCGGCCTGCGAGTTTACTTCACCCGGCACGCCTGGGGTAACGCCACGCTCGCCGACCTGCTGGCCGCACTGGAGCAAGCCTCGGATCGCGATCTCTCCGGCTGGAGCGCGCAGTGGTTGGAGACCACCGGGCTCAACACCTTGCGGCCCGAGTACACCGTCGACGGCGACGGCGCGTTCGCATCCTTCGTGGTGCGACAGGGCGGCGCCCGACCCGGCGCCGGTGAGCGCCGGACCCACCGGCTCGCGATCGGCGTCTACGACTCCCCCACCGATGACGATCCCCCAGGGGTGGCGAGCACACCCGGTCATGCGCTGGTGCGCACTCACCGGGTGGAACTCGATGTCAGCGAGGAGCGCACGGAGGTCCCCGAGCTGATCGGTGTGCCCGCAGGCCGGCTCGTACTGGTCAACGACGATGACCTCACCTACTGCACCATGCGGCTTGATGAGACCTCGCTGGCGACACTGGTCGACCGGATCGGCGACATCACCGAGTCGCTGCCCCGTTCGTTGTGCTGGTCTGCAGCCTGGGAGATGACCCGGGAAGCCGAGTTCCGGGCCAGAGACTTCGTGGCCGTGGTGCTGAATGGCTTGCCCGCCGAAACCGAGGTGGGCGTGGTGCAACGGCTGCTGGCCCAAGCCCAGACCGCGCTGTCCGCCTACGCCGATCCGGCCTGGGCCGCCGAGGACGGTTGGCCGAGGTTCACCGCGACGTTGATGAAGCTCGCGCGCGCGGCTGACCCGGGCTCTGATCACCAACTCGCCCTGGTCAACGCGTTGACCGCCGCGTTACTGGGCCGGTCGGAACTGGACGCTCTGGCTGGCTGGCTGGCCGGGGAAGGGACACCCGAAGGACTCGCGGTGGACACCGATCTGCGCTGGCGGTTGAGTCAGGCACTCGCCGCGCACGGGATGCTGGGCGAGGACGACATCACCGCTGAGCAGGATCGCGATGCCACCGCGACCGGGCGCCGCCAGGCTGAGCGGGCCCGGGCTCTGCTGCCCGACCCGGCCGGCAAGGAGCGCGCCTGGCAGCGAGCGATGCGGGACGACGAGCTACCCAACGCCATCAGCGAGGCGATCATCGGCGGCTTCAGCCACCCGGCGCAGAAGCAGCTGCTGGACCCGTACATGGATCGGTACTTCAACGAGATCGCCGAGGTGTGGAATCGCCGGACCTCCGAGCGCGCCCAGTCCTGTGTCCTCGGGTTGTTCCCGTCCTGGGTGGTCGAGCAGCGTTGCGTCAGCGCCGCAAGCGCATGGCTTGAGGCCGGGGAACACCCACCGGCTCTGCGTAGGCTGGTCTCCGAGGGGCGAGCAGGTGTGGTGCGGGCGCTGGCCGCCCGGGCATTCGACACCCAGGGTCTGGTGAGCGGCGGACCCTGACGCCGGGCTACGAGCCGGTCTGGTCCGCCAGCATTCGCAGGCCGGAGGTGAGGCCACCAGCCAGATCGCCGTCCTTGAACGAGGAGACCATGCTCTCCACCGCCAGCGTGCACCCACGATCGGCGAGCCGGTGCGCCGCCTTGCAGCCAGTGACCACCTCGACCACGCGCTGGCCGGGTGAGACCGCTACCAGCACCGCGTCGTCGGCCCAGTCACCCATCAAATCGTGCAGTTCCTCGGCCCTGGTACGGGTATCGGTGCCCAGGTCACCGAGGTAGATCCCGAAGTACATGCTCGCGCTGCGGCTCGCCCAGACCAGCATGTCGTCGAGGGTCGCGAGCTGCGACGTGCTGAACGGCAAGGTGGGCAGCACCGGTCTGACCTGCCGCGCGGCCGAGACCCGCCCCGTGCCGACGAGGGCCTCACCCAGCGCGAGCTCCTGCTGGTAACCGTCGTTACGCGAATGGTTACGCACCACCGGGTCCCCGTGGTGCTCCTCACCAGTTGCCACGAGCACCTCCGCGTGCTCCACCGGATCTATCCTTACTGTGCCGGACGATCACGCCGTGCTGAGTCGCCTCTGGGTTCGCCGTCCACAGCACGGGTGGGTAACTCCACTTCTCGCCCGGCCGGTAGCGACGAGTCCGCACGAACTTCGACCGCAGCGTCACCAGCCCTAGCAAGACGGTGATGGCCAGCGGAACCCCCGCCATGACGAGGACGATCTCCAGCGACGTCACGGGATCACGGTAGCTGACCGGGCGCTTAACCCGCGTCACCAGGTAGGCGGTCTGCGGTGCGCCCACGGTTGAGCACGCTCGAGCTGTCCGGCCAGGGAGAGCAAATCCGCCTCTCCCGCCGGTCGGCCCACGAGCTGGATTCCCACCGGCACTCCATCGGCAGTCCACTGTGATGGCAGCGACACGGCCGGCTGACCCGTCACGTTGTACAACGCGGCGTAGGGGATGTACCGCTTCTGCCGTTCGAAATTCTCTGCCGGGGATACCGAGCTGAACCACCCGATGGGCTGCGGGAGCTGGGCCAGTGTCGGGGTGAGCACCGCGTCGAACTCGGTGTGCGCGGCCACCGCCGCCCGGCCCGCCTGCTGCACCCGGCCCATCGCCTGCAAGAACTCGGGACCGCTGACCTCAGCACCCTGTTCCCGCAGCCACCGGGTGAACGGCAGCAACGCGTGCTGCCCTTCCTCGGGTACCGGCACCGCCGTGGCACCCACTGCCCAGATCGTCTCAAAGGGAGGCAGCAGCAGGTCGAGCTCGAACGGTGTGGTGGTGTCGACGACTTCATGGCCCAGGCCGGCCAGCAGGGTGGCAGCGTCGTCCCAGGCCTGGCGGCACTCCGGGGCCAACTCCACTCCGGGCAGCGGGGAATCGGCGTAACGCCCGATGCGCAACCGTCCCGGCTCTCTCCGGGCGTGCCCGAGGAAGCTCTGGCCCGGCGGCAGCGGCGGCGCGATCACCGGCTCCCCGGAACAGGGCACTGACATGGCGTCAAGGAGCGCGGCTGCGTCCTCCACGGTGCGGGCGAGTGGCCCGATCGTTGAGAGCAATGTCACATCACCCGCCGCCGGGCCGCGGGATACCCGCCCGCGACTCGACTTGAGCCCCACCAGACCGCAGGCTGACGCGGGGCCACGGATCGAGCCCCCGCCGTCGCTGGCCTGAGCGAAAGGCACCAAACCACCCGCCACGGCCGCTGCCGCCCCGCCCGAGGAGCCACCCGCCAGCCGGCTGGTGTCCCACGGCGTCACCGCGGGGGGCGATCCCGCCGGCTCGGTGTAGCAGGTGAGCCCGAACTCGGGGGTGCTCGTCTTGCCCAGGCTGATCGTCCCGGCCGCCGCGAGCAGCCGGACCACATCGTCGTCGACGGTGGGCAGGTAGTGGGCGTACACCGCGGAACCGAACGTGGTGCGCACCCCGGCAGTCAGGGTGAGATCCTTGATCGCGGTGGGGACACCGAACAGAGCCGGCAGGTCGGCCGGATCGTGGCGGCTCACCAGCAGGTCGGCGGCGCGGGCGGCATCCATCGCCCGATCAGCGGTGACCGTGACGAAAGCGCCCAGCTGCGCGTCCCTCGCCTCCACCCGTCGCAACTGGTGCTCGACGAGCTCGCTCGGGCACACCTCGCGCCGGCGCACCGCCGCAGCCTGCTCCAGAGCTGTCAACTCGTGCAGATCTGCCACGAACCCACCCTACGGACCGGAGCACTCGCGCACCGGCACGAGAGCACCAAACTCAGGCGACCTCGCCGAGATAAGGCAACCACAGCGGGTCGGCATCAGGCACGGTGGCCAGTAACCGCCAGTGTTGGCCGCGCGGAGCGCGAGGCGCCAGCCGCAGTTTCCAGCCCAACTCGCTGAGCAGCCGATCAGCCTTGCGATGGTTGCACGGCGAGCAGCAGGCCACGCAGTTCTCCCAGCAGTGCTCGCCACCCCGGCTCCGCGGAACCACGTGGTCGATGGTCTCCGCGCGCGCCCCGCAGTACCCGCAGCGGTACCGGTCCCGGTGCATCAACGCCGCGCGGGTCATCGGGACCCGGGCCCGGTAGGGCACCCGGACGAACGTGCACAGCTTGATCACGGAGGGGGCGAGGACGCTGGCGGTCGCCGAGTGCAGGATCAACCCGGCGGCGTCTCCGTGCACCACATCGGCCTTCCCGCACACCACCAGGACGATGGCCCGGCGTAACGGCAGCGCGGTCAGCGGCTCGAAACTGGCGTTGAGGAGCAATACCCGACGGCGTCCCCACCCCGGTGTGGCGGGGGCCTGTTCCACCAGGACGGTGGTGGTGGCGATGCTGTCAAGAAGCCCGGTTGAGGTTCCTGAGCGCGAGGCGGGCCGCTGGTCCGCCCCCGCTGGGTGACCCTCCGGGCTGGGTTGTCGGTCGTGCACGCGACCACCTCCGCCTCTACGCGGCACTATCCCACCACAGATTGCGCCGATTGTGCACGTGTCCGATAACAGACGTTGTCAGCCGCGTGTCGCTGCTCACCGGCCGAACCGGTGGTGGGACTGGCGGTATCCGTACTCGTCGTACCATCATGTGCCGCCGGGCCCCGCCGTACCGGGCGGCGCTCGCGACGCTGGTCACCGGCCAGCTGCGCGCTTCGCTCAGCACACCGGGCTCGATCTGGAGGCGGCCCCACCTCATGATGGACCACCCGTTCGCTTCGCCCGCCTGCTCGAATGATGAGGGCTCGTGGTGCGCGCGCATCTACCAACTCACGCATAGCGACTTCCTGTCCCGTTACGCCGATACCGTCGTGAGCACGGGGTTACGCATCCTGCTGATCGTGCTGCTCGCGGTGCTGATCCGGCTGATGGCCCACCGGGCCATCAGCCGGCTGACACAGGTGACGGCGGAGGGCCCACCGCCGGGGCTGCTGCGGCCGTTGCGGGAGCGGGCCGCGCCCCGGCCCGGCGCGGCACTGCCCTGGAAGCGGCGATCGCAGCGGGCCCGCACGATCGGCTCTGTGCTGCGCTCGGGCACCACACTCGTGGTCTACGGAGTGGCGTGCACATTGGTGCTCGGCGAACTCGGGATCAATCTCGGGCCGATCATCGCCTCGGCCGGCATCCTGGGCATCGCGCTGGGTTTCGGTGCGCAGAACCTGGTGAAGGATTTCCTGTCCGGGATGTTCATGATGGTCGAGGATCAGTACGGCGTCGGCGATGTGATCGATCTCGGTGAGGCGACCGGCACCGTGGAGGCGGTGGGCTTGCGGGTGACGACCCTGCGGGACACCAAGGGCACCGTCTGGTACGTCCGCAATGGCGAGGTGCTGCGGGTCGGCAACTCCAGCCAGGGTTTCTCGGTAGCCATCGTCGACCTGCCGATCGGGTACAACGCTGATATCCGGGCATCCACCGAACTCGCCGATCGGACCGCTACCGAGCTGACCGCCGACGGCAGCGCGCTGGCCGTAGATGTGCTCGAGCCACCGGAGGTACTCGGGGTCGAGTCGATCAGTTCGGACGGGGTCACGCTGCGGGTAACCGCCAAAGTGCGGGCAGGGCGGCAATGGGCGGTGCAGCGGGCGCTGCGCGCCGGCATCAAAGCGGCGTTCGCCGAAGCCGGGATCCCCCCGCCCACGCCGAGCACGGTCACCGCCCCACCGTCCTGAGAACCCTCCCTGCAGCTCCCCTTGCACGGGGCGGCAAGGCAGGATGAGGGAGTGGCTGCACCGGAGAATTTTTACGAGGCCGTCGGCGGCGAGCAGACGTTTCGCCGGATCGTCGGGCGCTTCTACGAGTTGGTGGCAAAGGACGAGGTGCTGCGAGCGATCTACCCGGAGGAGGATCTAGGTCCGGCCGAGGAACGCTTGCGGCTGTTTCTCACCCAGTACTGGGGCGGCCCGCACACCTATTCCGAGCAACGGGGACACCCGCGGCTGCGGATGCGGCACGTCCCGTTCCGGATCGGGCCCACCGAGCGCGATGCCTGGCTGCGCTGCATGCGCATCGCGGTGGATGAGGCCGAGCTCGATCCGGCCTACCGGGCCGCGCTCTGGGATTACCTGCAGATGGCGGCGAATAGCTTGCAGAACTCGTTGACCTGATCTCGTGCGGCGTGCCGACAACCGGAGTGTGGCGTCCCCGCACGGGACCTGGTGGCATGACGCCGTCTTCTACCAGGTCTATGTGCGGTCCTTCGCCGACTCCAGCGGTGACGGGGTAGGTGATCTGAACGGCCTGCGCAGCCGGTTGGGCTACCTGGAGCTGCTCGGTGTGGATGCGCTGTGGCTCACCCCGTTCTACCCCTCCCCGATGGCCGACCACGGCTACGACATCAGTGACCCACGTGATGTCGACCCGCTGTTCGGTGACCTGAACGCCTTCGACCAGCTCATCACCGACGCACACCGGCGGGGGCTGCGGGTGACGATCGACCTCGTTCCCAACCACACCTCCGACCGGCACGAATGGTTTCAGGCCGCAGTAGCGGCCGCGCCGGGCAGCGCCGAACGGGCCCGCTACATCGTCCGCGATGGCTCCGGCTTCGGCGGAACCCACCCGCCCAACAACTGGACCAGTACCTTCGGCGGCCCGGCATGGACCCAGCTGCCTGCATCGGCGAACGCGCCCGGTCAGTGGTACCTCCACCTGTTCGCGCCCGAGCAGCCCGACCTGAACTGGGAGAACCGGGAGGTGTGGGCAGATCTCAAGCGGACCCTGCGATTCTGGTTAGACCGCGGGGTGGACGGGTTCCGCATCGACGTGGCGCACGGGATGGCCAAACCCGCCGGCCTGCCGGACATGCCGCAACCCATCGGGGTGTGTCCGGGCCTGGTGGATCCCGGCGTCACCGATCCACGCTTCGACGCCGACGGTGTGCACGACATCCACCGGATGATCCGCACGGTGCTCGACGAGTACCCGGGGCGGGTGGCGATCGGCGAGATCTGGGTCGCCGATAACGGCGGCTTCGCGCGCTATCTCCGCCCCGACGAACTGCACCTGGGATTCAATTTCCGCCTGCTGGAGGCGGATTTCGACGCCTGCAGACTGCGCGAGGCCATCGAGCACTCTCTGGCGGCGGTCCGGGACAGTCCGGCGCCCGCCACGTGGACGATCGCCAACCACGACGTGGTGCGCCCGGTGACCCGGTATGGCGGTGGAGAGGTGGGGATGGCGCGGGCACGAGCGATGGCGCTGGTACAGCTCGCGCTGCCGGGCCCGGCATTCCTGTACAACGGTGACGAGCTCGGCGTGCCGAACGTGGAGCTACCCGACTGGGCGTTGCAGGATCCGGTGTGGCGGCGCTCGGGGCGCACTGTCCGCGGGCGCGACGGCTGCCGGATCCCGCTGCCGTGGGAGGGCACCACCCCTCCATACGGCTTCAGCGCTACCCCGGGCACCTGGCTTCCGATGCCCGGTGAATGGGCCGCCTACGCCGTGGAGACCCAACTGGAGGCCCCTGACTCGATGCTGTCGCTTTACCGGCAGGCGATGGAACTACGCAAGGGCAACCCAGCGTTTGCCGGTGCCGAGCTGGAGTGGTACGGCCCGCCGCCGGGCTGTCTGGCCTTCCGGCGCAAGGGCGGTGGGCTGATCTGCGCTGTGAACGCCTCCACAGCACCGGTGTCATTACCGCCCGGAAAAGTGCTGCTGTCCAGCGGCCCGCTCATCCTCAGCGGCGACATGCTGCTGCCCCCGGATACTGCCGTCTGGTTGACGTGAACAATCTGTAGGCCCGCGTGATCCACGGTGACTCAGGCGCCAGGCTGATCGGAGTGAAACGTAGCCAGGAACTCCCGTTCGGCCGGCATCAACCGGCGTGGCCGACGGGTTTCGGTGTCATACGGAGCGAGTTGAGTACGCGCGGTGACCGCGTCACCGTCCGTGCCTGCCACCGCGTAGTGCAAGACGAATGACGCGGCCCGCAGGTCATTGACCCACAGCCGTACCCGCACTGGGCGGGCGGAATACAGCACCGGTTGCTGGTATCGGACCAGGAGTTCGACCACCACCACGCCATTGGCCAGAGTCCGGGCTCCTCGGCGGGCCCCCTCGCTGAACAGCAGTTCGGTGCGCGCCTCCTCCAGCAGAGTGACTACTCGCGCGTTGTTGACATGCCCGTAGATGTCCATGTCTGACCAGCGCACCGCGACGTCGGTGCTGAACACTGCCATCTCCCCGCCCCTCCGGTCGCTTCGCGTGTCAGCGACGTCCACCGGAATGGCTCTAGTTCCCAGCAGCGGGGCGACGACCCGACTCGGGTGGGAGCCAGCGCGGCTCGGCGGTGAGGTCTGGTAACCGCAGTAGCGGATTGGTGAGCGCATCCGAGGAGCGGTCTTCGCCATCGATCGGCTTCGGTGCCAACGCGAGACCGGCAACCCAGCGCGTTCCTAATCCACGGTAGCGAGGCAGTTCGCGCTTGGTCTCGACCTCCTCAGGGACATCGTCCTTATCCGTCCCAGCGGAGCGGGCGTCTGCCCGAACGCCACGGCTTTCCTGGTACGCAGCCAGTGCCTCGGCGAGCAGATCACCCAAGCCCATCTCGTCGGTCTCAACCTCGTCCTCTGGGTCCTCATCCACTGGCGCCCAATCGAGCGCACGCGGAGTCGGGGCTGGTGGCGGTCCGGGAGGGAACTCACGCCGTGGCGACGCGAAATCAGTGGCCTCCTCGGACGAGGTGTCTGGACCAGGACTGACCTGCCGACCACCGGTGTCGTCTTTCTCGCCGGGGTTGCCCTCCGCAACCTGTCGCAGCTCGGCTGCGGACGCCTTGCCCACCGCCTCGTCAGCAGATTCCTCGGCACGGCGACGGCCGGAACGCCCTGATGACAGCGCCGACGCCGGGAGCAGGTCACTCACAGACACCAAGGCCCCAGCACCCCGACGATGCCGTGCCTTGGACTGCCACGAATAAGGCTCGGGTGCCTTGCCGGTACGGTGCAGTTCGGCGCCTTTCTTCGATACCAGCTCTTGAGCGCCCTGTTCCACGATTGGTAACACATCGGTTTCGTCTGGCCCGAGCACCGGCTCGACCACCGAAAGCTCCGGAGAAGCGGGCATCAGCTCGGCAGCGACCTGTTCAGTGTCCTCCGCAGCCCCCACCTCTGACCCCGCAGAGTCCAGGTCAGCGGCGTCCGGCTCAGTGACACCTGTCTCAGCGACGGCCTGTCCGATCGCCTGTGCCGGGACGCTTTCCCCATCAGCGGCTTCGACCTCAGCACTATCAGGCTCAGCAGCTGGCTCGATGACGTTCGGCTCACGAACACTCGCCGCGGGCTCAGCCGCCACCGGTGGCGCAGTGGTTTCCAACCCGGCAACCTCGTGCTCAGCGGTCTCGGGCTCAGCGGTCTCGGACTCAGCGGTCCCGGACTCAGCAGCCTCGGACTCAGAGAGGTATTCTTCGAGGCTCTCTGAACCGGTGGCCGGGTGCACTGGAACCTCGACGTGCAAGGGGACCGTGTCGGGATCAAGCCCGCCACAGCCCGCCCCCGTGTTACCCAGCAGCTTGGTGATCTGGCCGAGCAGGCGTGCTTCCTCACGTCGTGCGGACCCGCAATTTTCCAGCAAGGTGGCTCGGGCGGCCTCCACATCGCGGCGGTGGCGGCCTTCAGCCGCATGGGCAGCGCGCATGCAATGCAGAGCGTCCGCGAACTCATCGCGAGCCTCGTGCACATGGGATAGCCCCTCAAGGCATTCCGCGAGAACTGCGTCCACCCCGTAGCGCTGAGCTCCCTCAACGGCATCGGCGAGCAAGGTGAGCGCCGGCTCGTGGCGACCTTCGGCAAGGTGGACCCGGGTAGCCAGCGCCAGCCGTATCCTGCCGAGCACCCCAGCGGCGGCGGCACGCACTGGACGGCGCAGCAGCGGGCGCACCTCCTGGAGCACGGCCTCGCCCTCATCGCGTTCAAGCAGGATCAGCGCTATCTCCAGCATCAACCGCGCGCTGACCTCACCGCTGTCGTGCTCGGGATCGGCGAGCCCGGCCAGCAGTTCCCGACCTTCCCTGGCCTTCGCTTCTGCTTCGATGGTCGCGCCCCGGCGGCGGTGGCGCGCCGCATCCACCGCACGGGCGGTGGCCCGCAGCAGCAGTGCGGTGTCGTGATCCAGGTTCGGGTCCTCACTGTAAAGTTCATCAGCTTCCGCGAGCGCGGACGTGACGAGATCATGACGGCCCAGGCTCACCGACGCTTCGGCCACCGCGATCAGAGCGCCACCGCGCAGCAGCGGGGCGACATCCTCACCCACTGCGAGCACCGCACGCACCGCGCCCAGCGCAATGGCGGGCTCACCCAGCGCCACTGCACAGTGCGCGAGTTCCACAAGCAGCTCTTGGCGCAGGCCCTGCGGAGTCTCTACATCGGCGAGGGTCGGGAAGAGGCGGTGCGCCGCTTCCCCGTGCCGGCCGAGCCGGTTGAGGGAGAAAACCGCGAGGTGATCCGCCCGCAGCACGGCCATCTTGTCGTCCTGCGCGGCAGTGACCGCCCGGTCGGCCAGCAGCAGCGCAAGCTCGGGAGCCCGCCAACGCAAGAGCATTGCCGATTCCACCAGCGATGCGGCCTCGCCCCCGTTGACCGGCATCCCGGTCCGGACTCCCCTTTCACGCGCCGTGCTGCTCACCTCCCACCCCCATCGCCGTTCTCGACTATCGGCCGCCCCATGCCCGATCAATCCCGGGTCAGTCTGCGGTGCGTCACGCGGTGTGGTCGTGCGGCCTCCGCTCCGAGCCGTTCGATCTTGTGCTGCTCGTATGACTCGAAGTTGCCCTCGAACCAGAACCAGGAAGCGGGATTCTCCTCGGTGCCCTCCCAGCTGAGAATGTGGGTCACTACCCGGTCCAGGAACCATCGGTCGTGGGAGATCACCACCGCGCAGCCGGGGAACTGCTCCAACGCGCCCTCCAGCGAGCTCAGCGTTTCCACATCGAGATCGTTGGTCGGCTCATCCAGCAGGATCAGGTTGCCACCCTGCTTGAGCGTCAACGCCAGGTTCAGCCGGTTGCGCTCACCGCCGGAGAGCACACCAGCTGGTTTCTGCTGGTCCGGACCTTTGAAGCCGAAGGCGCTGACATAAGCCCGGGAAGGCATCTCGGTGTTGCCGACTTGGAGGTGATCCAGACCGTCAGAGACCACCTCGAAGACCGTCTTCGCGGGGTCGATGCCTGCACGCTCCTGATCTACATAAGACAGCTTCACCGTCTCGCCCACCCTGACCGTGCCGGAGTCGGGTTCCTCCAATCCGATGATGGTCTTGAACAACGTGGTCTTGCCCACCCCGTTGGGACCGATGACGCCCACGATGCCGTTGCGGGGCAGCGTGAAGGACAGATCCTTGATCAAGCAGCGCTGCTCGAAGCCTTTGTCCAGGTGCGACACCTCCACCACCACGTTGCCCAACCTGGGACCGGCTGGAATCTGGATCTCCTCGAAGTCCAGCTTGCGACTGCGCTCGGCTTCGACTGCCATCTCCTCATAACGCTGCAACCGCGCTCGGGATTTGGCCTGCCGAGCTTTTGCTCCCGACCGCACCCAAGCGAGCTCATCCCGCAGCCGCTTCTGCAGCTTCTGGTCCTTCCTACCCTGGATATCCAGGCGGTCCGCCTTCTTCTCCAGGTAGGTGGAGTAGTTGCCCTCGTAGGGGTAGGCCCGGCCGCGATCAAGCTCGAGGATCCACTCAGCGACGTTGTCCAGGAAGTACCGGTCGTGAGTGACGGCCAGCACTGCCCCCGGGTAGCTAGCCAGGAACTGCTCTAGCCAGAGCACGCTCTCCGCGTCCAGGTGGTTGGTGGGCTCGTCTAACAGCAGTAGGTCAGGCTTGGACAGCAGCAATCTGCACAGTGCGACCCGACGCCGCTCTCCCCCGGACAGATGCGTGACCGGCTCGTCAGGCGGCGGGCAGCGCAGCGCATCCATGGCCTGATCTAGCTGTGAGTCGAGATCCCACGCGTCGGCGTGATCGAGAGCCTCCTGAAGCCGCCCCATCTCGTCCATGAGATCGTCGGAGTAATCGGTGGCCATCTTCTCGGCGATCTCGTTGAACCGGTCGAGCTTGGCCTTGACCTCACCCAGACCTTCCTGGACGTTGCCCAGGACGGTCTTGCTCTCGTTCAGCGTCGGCTCCTGCTCGAGGATGCCCACCGTCGCCCCCGGCGCCAGGAAAGCCTCCCCGTTGTTCGGCTGGTCGAGGCCAGCCATGATCCTCAGGATACTGGACTTACCGGCTCCATTCGGTCCGACCACGCCGATCTTCGCGCCGGGGTAGAACGCAAGGGTGACACCGTCGAGGATGACCTTGTCACCGTGCGCTTTGCGTACCTGTTTCATGGTGTAGATGAACTCGGCCACGGCCGCGATCGTAGAGGTGGTCGCCGAGGCCGGGCAGCGCGGCAGCCCACGACCTGCCCGGCCCCGCGCTCAGGCGGGAACGGGCACCAGTGGTCGGGCCGCTTCGGCGAGGTCGGTCAGGCTGACCCCACCCGGCGGATCCGCCTCATCAGTGCTCTCCGATGCCGGCTCCCCGGCTGCGACCAGGGAGCCGTCCTCCTCATCAGGAAGCGAGCGATCCTCCTTACGAGGCTTGCGCACCGTGGCGGCACAGCGAGCTAGGTCCGGACCTACTGCGGTGGCCTCCAGTTCTACGACTGAGCGGCGCTCACCCTGTTCGGTGGTCCACTCCCGGGTGCGCAGTTTTCCTCTGACGATCACCGGATCTCCCTTGACCAGAGATGCGGCGTTCTCGGCGAGCCGGCGCCAGCAGCTCACCGACAGGTACAGGCTCTCGCCGTTCACCCACGATTCGGACGCTTTGTCAAAGCGGCGCTCATTGCAGGCGACCCGGAAGCTGAGCACAAGAGTCCCGTCGGGACCAACCCGGCGCATTCTCATGTCACTGGCCAGCGTTCCCACCACGGTCACCGGTGTCTCTCTCATCGCACTTGCCTTCCTGTGTAGCAGTCCCTGCCCTCCGTGGCCGGGAGCCAGCCCCCTCGGCCGGCATGGCCCAGGGTGCGGTAACCGGAACGGCTCCGGAACCAAACCATGATCAACATGGGGATAACCGGGGTGACTGTGGACAACTTCGCCCTCACAACCGCCACGAGCACCCGGAATGTCGGGGATACGTGCTATTCGCGGCGGGCGCGTAGCGGGAGCCCTCGGACTAGGGTCAGCCCTATGGAACGAGCCTTCGGTCTGGAGATTCCCCGCACGCTGGCGGAGGTCTGCAACCCGCACCGCCTCGCCCTGGTGGTGTATGACATGCAGGTGGGTGTGCTCGGCCAGATCAGGGACGCGGATGCGGTCGCGAAGCGGGTCACAGAAGTAGTGGCCGCGGCCCGCTCAGCGGGCGTGCGGGTGGTGTTCCTGCGGCACCTGTCGATGCCCAAGGAGCTGATGGGTGTCTTCCAGCTGCGCATGGCCATGACCTGGCAACGGGTCGACTCGGTCGAGGAGGTCAGCCCGTGGTTCCTGCGTGATTCGCCAGGTTTCGAACTGCTGCCCGAGCTGGCACCCCGCGCCGGCGAAGCCGTCTTCGACAAGATCACGATGTCGGCGTTCGAGGGCACTCCCCTGGATATCGTGCTGCGGGACTGTGGCGTCAACGCCTTCGCCATCGTGGGTGTGGCTACTGAGGTGGGTATCGAGCCCACCGTTCGCCACGGCGCGGATCTCGGCTACATCCCCGTCGTGGTGACCGATGCCTGCGGTGCGGGTGACGAGGAAGCAGGCCGGCGCTCGATCGCCAGCCTGGAGTACACCGGCGACAGCTTGTTCACCGACACAGCGACCTTCTGCCAGACCCTGCGAGACGCACCCCTCGCCGGCTGAGATGGTCTCAGCGCTCAGCGGCGGCCAGTGCAGCATCGTCGGCTGCCGCATCCGCGCCGGTCCAGGTTGTGCCGGCTGGTGGATGGTCGAGATGCCAGCGGACGGATTCCTGCACGCGAGGAGCCGGATCGCCGGGTGACCAGCCGAGCAACTTCTGAGCCCGGGCCACCGAAACAAGTAGGTGCTGCGCCGGTGCGGCGGTGATGGCCAGGTCCGGGGGCAGCGTCGCATCGGGCACGGTAACCATCTCCGCGCCGCCTCCGGCGGCTTGCAGGACCTGGCTCACCCAACTACGGATCGTGACCGTCTGGGTCTCGCCAAGGTTGACCGCGAGGCCGTCGGCGGTCCGGTTGTCGACTGCCGCGAGTACTCCGGTGGCCAGGTCATCGACGTAGCCCCGGGTCCACAGCAAGTTACCGACGCCAAGCGGGATGTGCTGGCGATGTGCCCGCAGCCGGCGCAGGATCACCTCCTCCCGGCGCTGCCGATCGCACGGACCGTAGATCAGCGGAAGTCGCAGTAGGGTGGCATCGCGGCGTAACCACCGTTGCTCGACGTCGAGCTTGTCGTAGTCCTCCGGCACCGCATCGACGTCCGCGGCGGTGAGCGGGCAGCTGTCGACAACCGCGTCGGGAGCGAACTCGGCGATCGTCCCGATGTGCTCAGCAAGATCGGTACGGTCGGTGTGCAGGTGCCGCACCGGGATCCACGGTGCGGGCTCAGATCGGCCGCGGTGAGCCACCAGCACGCTGTCACCACGCGCGTGCAGCCGCTCGACCACCCGCCGGCCGAGAAAGCACGTGCCGCCCAGAACCAGTACTCGCATGACTCAATCCTGCCCTGGGCTGGAGATCACTGTAGCTGCCATCACGCTGCGGCCGGCCCTCGCTACGCTGCTCAGTGGACACCGTAGCCGCTCGGCCCCCGTAGCTCAGCCGGATAGAGCAAGCGACTTCTAATCGCTAGGCCGCAGGTTCGAATCCTGCCGGGGGCGCTTCACCGCAGGTGAAAGACTTGCGATCAACGTGCCCAAAGATCAGCCCCACGTTTACCCCACGCTTTCGTTCGGCCCAAGTAGGTCCAGCGCGGCCGCCGCCGCCGCGACCCCCCGTCGATTGTCGGGACATGTAGACATCCTGCGTCATAGAGATCCGTTCGTGACCCAGATAGTCGGCGATCTCTCGGGCCGAGAGACCCGCTCGATCCAATCGAGTGGCGATCAGGTGGCGGAAAGCGTGCGGGTGCCGACCCTTCTATCGAGCTGGTCCATGTAGGACACAGCCGACAAGTCGAACATGGCGCCTCGCGGGGCGACCGCGAGCACCGATACCGCGTTACCCATGCCTCGGACGTCAGCCTGGTGTGATCGAGCGGATTGACGGCCACGTCACAGAGGGTCCCAGTGCCGGCGCCGACCCCTTCGCCGTCGTAGAGAATCCCAGTGGAGTCGTCAGTGTCGTGCCTCTTACCCTCACCGAGGACGACGACACCGTCCATCGCGACGGTCTTCAACTGTGACCCGGCCTGACCGCAGGTCGAGGCCCCTGGCGACGCAGTGGGCACAGTCTTCCAAGCTGGCTTTGCGGGTTCGATTCCTGCCGGACTGAGTCTGATCTGCAGAGCGCTGAGGAAGCGGGCGGCGCTGCTTAACGCCGCATAGTGGATGTTGAATGAACTGATCAGCTCTGGGAGGCTGAACCGTCCGCTTTGTTCCCAACTAGCGCGCCCAGTCCGAGAATTCGCGAGGACATAACCAACCGTTCGCCGCTGCTCAGCAGTGATCCTTGCAGTACTCGTGGCAGTGCTCCAGCTCGACGGCCTGTTCGCCCGAATCCATGCGGGCTGAGGTTACTCACGGCTTTCTCGCCACCCCACCGTAGGCGTTGAGGTGTTGCGATGTGCCCACTTCGACGGCATCGGGACGCCAAGAGGTGATGCACACGAACCCGGGTTCCACCAATTCCAGACCCTCGAAACATTCCCGGAGTTGGGGGAGGGCGCGCAACCGGTAGGGCACAGCCCCGGTCGTCGCGTACTTCGTGACCGCTTCCACCTGCCGGGGGTCCTCATCGGGGGAATCCCACAGCACCAGGTAACTCCCGGAGGGCACCGCGGTCATGATCGTGTTCACAATGGACCGCATTTCGGCGAACGTGTCGACGTGACCGAGCACCCCCATGAACATCACCGCGACGGGCTCGGTGAAGTTCAACGCGGCCTGGGCATGCGAAATGATCAGGTCCGGATCTTGGAAGTTCGCTTCCGCGTAGGCGACCACACCCTCATCGGTGGTGTTGCGCAGCAGGCCCCGCGCGTTCACCAGCACCAGCGGATCGTTGTCCACGTACAAGATCCGGGCTGACGGTGCCACCGACTGGGCCACCTCGTGGGTGTTCGGTTTCGGGTCCGCCGGCAACCCGGTGCCCACGTCGATGAACTGCCGCACCCCAGCCTCAGCGGCGAGGTACCGCACCGCGCGCACCAGAAACGCCCGACCCTGCGATGCCATGGGGAAGATATCCGGGAACGCCTCGGCGAACGCGTCCCCCGCGGCACGATCCACTGGGTAGTGGCTCTTGCCACCCATCCAGTAGTTCCACACCCGAGCTGAGTGCGGGACGCCGGTATTAAGTTTGCTGGACAGGGGCGCAGAGAGGCCGCGCATGTCGTCTCGGCTCATGGGCGCCGAGTTTAGCGGCACCGTCCGTCACCTTTGATGATCACCCGGTCGACGGCTGGTCGCCTAAGATCACAGCAACTACCGTCAGCGACGCCGCCCCCGGGGAACTCCCATAAGCACCTGCACGGCACAGCCTCCGGGGGGGGGCGCCTCGCTACCTACCACACGAAGATCAACCGATTGAAGAAACCATCCTCATGATCATTTAGACACTTTCGGTCACGTAATGCTGCCCGAACAACACCAAACAACCACAGACGTCCGGCGGACAGGATCCGGAAAATCCCAAGGATGGGTGAACCAGTGGGTCGCTTGCCCCAGTCCTCGCCACTCATCCACTTGGTGATCTCGGTCTCTAACTCCGCGGCACGCTCGCGATGGCTGACTGCCTTCTTCCGGAATTCAGTTGCCTTCTGCTGCCACTCCAACGCAGTCTTCCGCGCGGCAGCGGCGCATAGGAAACCGTCACTCCGGTCATGCGGCAGGATCCGCGGCCACCGGGTACGCCGGCGCGATTGTCACCGTGGCTTTCGGTGTATCCGATACCGACGTTGACCCGACCGGTAGGGGTGGTCGCGTTCTGGCCACCCCTACCTCATCGAGCACCGCACCCGGGAGAACATGATCGCTGGCTGTAGTTTGCTCGGTTGTGTGCTCGACTCAGCCAGCACCACCAGTCGCGGCGCCACCAGGAGCGGTGCTGGCGCCACCCTCACCACCGATGATCGTTCCGGACGCGGAACTACCCTGCTCCAGGTAGACGGTGGGGTTGAAGATTTGCACCGTGCCGCTACCCGCGCCTCCAGTGCCGGCACCAGCGGTGCCGACCGGGCTGCCAGTACCAGCAGTGCTCCCGCTGGCGCTCGTGTCGGTGCCGGCAGCAGTGCTGCCGGTGCCGGTGCCGGTGGCGGTGAACAGCGACAGGACGGTACGCGCCGGCAGCAGCTCCACGTGCTGGCCCTCGATCTCCATGAAGCTCAGTGCATCAGACATCACGTCCTCCTAGGAAAAGGTGCCCCGATGGGTCCCCGGGGCACAGATACACCTCTCGGTGAAATTCGCCGATTCGGCACCTCATACTCTGCCGAGGAGTAAGGCCAAGCGGCAATCGGTAGTCGCACGTAAATTCTGTACTGGAGTTGCTTTTTACGCGTAATGGACGGCGACATCCTACGGAGATCGCAGACGCTGAGCACCAACACCGAATCCGCGCATCCGACTCTTCCACCTAGCGATCAATCGGCAGGTACTACCGCCCCAAGGCCGTGATCGAGTTTCGGGGCACCGCTGTTCGGCCAGCGCAGCTCAAAGGGTGGTCAATGCGGGCGCGTCGTGTGACAAGTTCGACGCGCTGGCAGTGTCGGCGAGGCACGTCATCTCCGTGGAGAATCAGGGCTGGATGCCAACCCCGCCGAGGATCCATCCGACCGCCAGTCGGGGGCAACCGATCCGGCCTGGGTGCTTCTCGATCGGTTCGCGGGGATCGGTCGCACACCAGTGCGAGTGCCGCCATTCATTCTGGGTGGCTCTTTCGAGCGGTCGAGCATTGTGTGTGAGGCGGGGTGGGCGGTTGCGGGCCGCCCTCGGCCCGGTCGACCAGCTCGCTAGCACAGCGCGCCACGATTTTCGGGTTGGTGCGTGGTAGCCAGTGCCCGCCGGGCAGTACCCGAACCGCGAGGTTGGTGACCCACCGCCCGATGTCGGTCTGGAGTGGTACCGAGACGAAGAGATCGCGCTGGGGGGCAAGGATTTGCACCGGGACGGTGGTCGTTCGCGTGCCGGGTCGGGTTAACCGAGGCAGCATATTCGCTCGGTACAGCTGCACTCCGCACACCGCATCCGAGACCGTGGGGACGCTCGTTTCGTCGAGCAGAGCGAGCGTGCCTTGGGCGAGCCCGGAGCGCCACGCCAGCTCCGGCAGCAGGGGCAGGTGGAAGAACGCGATGTACCACGACGACACCAGCTGCACGGCCAGTTCGCGGAGCGCTCGCGGCGTCGGGCGACGCAGCCGTGCCCGCAACCAGTGGCCCACGTGGTCTAGACACGGACCGGAAATCGAGGTGTAGGAGGCTATCCGGTCATACAGCCACTGCCCGGTCATCGCGTGCCAGGCCTGGATCGATCCCCAGTCATGGGCCAACAGATGCACCGGACGGTTGGGGCTGACCGCCTCGATCACTGCAGCAAGATCCCCTGCGAGCTGATCGAGCCGGTATGCCCGGCGACCTCTAGGTTTCCCGGACTCGCCGGCCCCCCGGACGTCGTAGCTCACCACGTGGTAGCGCGGCGCCAGTTCGACCGCCACGGCGTCCCACACGGTGTGGTCATCTGGGTAGCCATGCACGCAGACCACCGTGGGTGCGCCTTGCTGTCCCGACTCGTATACGCGCAGCAGCAGGCCATCGGTGCTGGTCACTTCGCTGGTCATCACGCGGCCAACATTCAGGGATTGGTCATGCCCTTTGGCGGCCACCGGACAACCGCTGAACGCATTTCCTACCGTCACGTAGGAAAATTTCCTACTTAGCGGTAGATTTGTCAAGTGGGAGGCGCCACGCGCGAAGGCGACCAGCACGATGTCGGCGGGTGCGGGCAGCCCCCAGGCGCGGCGGACGGCTGCCCGGTCTTCCGACGGTGGCGGCCCGCCGAGTACCCGGGCCAGCTCGGCCCGCGCCGGGTGTGAACGTCCTGACATCATCGGGCGTGCTCCTCGACCAAGACCGCCGGCCCCAGCTGACTTGGCGGATTCTGCTGGCCTGGCTGGGTTTCTTCGGTTGCGTGCTGGTCATCGGCACGACCGTCCAGGCGGCGACCGACTGGCTGCCTCCCGTGATCTCGCATACGGCCGCCGGCTTGGGCATCACGGCCGGCGCGCTCGGCCTGGTTTTCCTGCTGCGGCGGCACGTCGACCGCAGGCCATGGTCGGGCATCGGCCTCGCCCTGGACCGCACCGCGATCCCGCACCTGCTGTTCGGCATCACGCTCGCGGCCATCGTCGCCACGATCGAGGCCGCGACCACCGTGCAACTCGGGCTCGCCGACTGGGACTGGTCGAGCGCAGCAATGACGAGAATGGTCGGGCACGGGCTCGCGGCCACCGTCATCATGATCGCCACATCCACCCTGTTGGTGCAGGGATTCCCGGAGGAACTGGTGTTCCGCGGCTACATGTTCCGCAACCTGGGTGCCACGCTGCCGCTGTGGGCTACGGTGGTCATCAGTTCGCTGATCTTCGGGTCGATGCACGTGTTCTCGGCCAGCGGGGCCACCACCGTCGGCGAGCACGTGTTCTACGCGGTGGCATCAACCGGGTTCGGGCTGGTGCTCGCGATCTGCCGGGCAGTCAAGGGCACGCTCTGGCTCGGCCTCGGCTTCCATGGCGGATACGACGCGTTCATCGGCAGGTTCGTCACGGTCCACCAGGGCGCCTTCATCCCGGTGTGGCTGATCGTGCTGGGAGTCTTGATCGCCTGCGCGGCTTTCACCATCGCGGTCCGGCAGTGGCGCGCCCCACTCGCCTGGCGCGCGATCCCCGGCGACGCCTGAGGTTGTGCGAAGGGCCGCCACGGCGCTGATCCCATCGCACGAAACCCGGAACGGGTGCAGACTAGCCGTCGGAGCCTGACCCGAGGGAAGGAGCGCCATGTACGCAACTGTTGGTGACAGGGTCCACATCAAGGGCCGCAACGTCGGGATGCAGGAACACGTGGGCGACATCCTGGAAGTGCGCGGCCCACAAGGAGAGCCACCGTACATGGTGCGATTCTCGGATGGGCACGAATCGCTCGTTTACCCGGGTCCCGACTGCTTGATCGAACAACGGGGTTCTTCAGATTAAAGCCGGCAGCCGGCTATCAGCGCTCAGATCACACCTCGGGCTGCCCTCACACGACGAGCAGCCGTACACCACCAGGCCTCGACCGGGCGCGACTCCGGCCTTCGCGCAGGCACAGCGGACCGGATCAATACCCGATCAACGACCTCGCCGCTCTGCGAAACACAATGGTTAACCGTTTCTAACCTTTACCGCTCCTACCTTCTCTACTCTGATGATCCTGACGGTCGGGCACACAAAAGGGCATCATCTCCCTCCCTCCTCGGCCCGGCCGTCTCCATACAATCCACACGGATACGAGCTGCTAACTCCGAACCGTCACCGAGCGACTCCTCAAAGCAATTGTTACGAACACGTTTCCTGACACCCGAATTGCCGGTTTTTGTTTATCCTCGTCGTCATGAGTCGCCGCAGAAGCCCGCTGCTGGTACGGGTGGACTACCGGACCCAGCCGGGCGGGCCAGGCTGGCTCGCCACGATCACCGCGCCCGATGTCCCCCCTCGGACGATCAGTGGCACCGATGTTCATGAAACCTTGCACTCAGCGCTCGAGCAGATCGCGCAGCTGGCCAACCAGCAGGCCCGGCCGGTGTTGACCGTGCACACCCTCTACGGCAGCCCCACGGAGTTCACGGAGCTTGCTCATCAGCGCGGTTTCTTGTCCTGCGTGCTGGACGGGCTGCGGGTCACGGGGCGGCGTAGGTGGGAGTGTCCGGGTGATCATCACTGGTCAACCGTGTCACCGGTCCTTCGAAGCCGCGACGTGACGCGCACCCCGACCAACGCCAGCTGAACAGGCCGGCTCACCGCCTGGTGGCTACAAGGCGCCTCAATGAACCGCCCGGGCACCATGGACGCATGAAACTGCTGCTGATGGCGGATACCCATCTCCCGCGGCGCGCCCGGGACCTGCCCGAGCAGCTGTGGCAGGCCGTCGACGAGGCGGACGTGGTGGTGCACGCCGGGGATTGGGTGTGCGTCGAGCTGCTGGACGGACTGCAGGCCCGCGCGCAGCGGCTGATCGGAGTGTTCGGTAACAACGATGGGCCGGCATTGCGCGCCCGGCTGCCGGAGATCGCGACCGCCGAACTGGAGGGCGTACGGCTGGCAGTGGTGCATGAGACCGGGGCGTCGCGCGGCCGGGAGCAGCGGTGTGCCCAGCAGTTCCCGGACACCGATGTCGTGGTCTTCGGACACAGCCACATCCCGTGGAACACCCTGGCACCCACCGGCCTGCGGCTGCTCAATCCGGGGTCCCCGACCGACCGGCGCCGGCAACCGACCTGCAGCTGGATGAGCGCCGAGATCGTGGCAGGTCGGCTGGACCGGGTCCGGTTGCACTGGCCGCCACCGCGCTAGCTGGTCAGATCAGCCAGCAACAGGCCGCTGCGCGGCTTGGGGGTGAAGTAGGTGCTCTTGCGTGGCATCCGCCGGCCTTGCTCGTGCACCGCCAGCACGTCGGCGAACGGCACCGGGGCCAGTTCCAGCAACGCATCGACGTTCGGGCCCGCGGGATGTCCCGCCGGTAGCGCGTGCACCTGCGGGCCTTCCGGGTCGATGCCCAGCGCCTCAGCGATGAGCAACCGCTCCACCGGCCCGTGGTCGATCCTGGGCGCCGGTTCACCGCGCTCGAGCGCGGGCAAGGTGACGTGCAGATCGCCGCTGGGAGTTCTGGCTAGCACGCTGCCTGGCCGGACAGGTGATCCCAGCGCGTCGCGCACCGTCAAGCCCTTCCGGCGCCACGCCTCGGCCAGATCCGCCGCCGTCAGGCCGGTGCCGACCAGCGCCCGGTGGATCGCCCCGATGTGCAGCGCCGGCCCTCCGGTCACCAGGGCGAGCAGGCTGGAGCGCTCACCGGCCGCCGCGGCGGCGACCCGGTGGTTGCCGTCCGCGACCAGCAACGGGCCTCGCGCCACCGCGGCGAGCACCTCCCGCTGCGCGACCCCGGGACCCAATAACCACAGCTGGTGAATCCGACCGCCGGAATCGGTGGTCGACACTGCCGGCTCCCCCAGTCCTTCGATGCTGCCCAGCACGGTCGCGGTGAGCTGTTCTCCACCGCCGACGGGCACCAGCATCGCCGCGCTGGTCGCGCAGCCCAGCCCGGTGAGCACCGCAGCGCGCTCTCGCACCACCTGCGGGTACACCTCTTCGCTGTGCCGCACCCAGGAGTCACCATGCACGTCCATCGCGGCGGGGTCGACCAGGCATAACACGCCGATAGCCAACCCATCCGGGCCCTCGACCCGGTAGAGGGCCACCACGCCCGCCACCTCGCGATACGCGCTGGCCCGTAGCCGGTCCAGGGCTTGCCGGGCCGCTGGGAGCGCATCGGCCAGCGGCAGCCCAGCGGCCAGCGCCGCAGGGGTGCGATGCGGGTGCTGCACCGCCAGCAAGGTGTCACCACCGCCCTGAAACTCCGCCAGCGCTGCCGTCACCTCGGTGGCCTCGGCGAACTCATCCACGTCGGGTCCGGGTACCTGGCCAGTGACCACCCATCCCCGCTCGATCGCTCGCACCCAGCGTCTCATCCCCTGATCGTGCCCGCCTCGCATCCCGCGGGCGCGCAGGATCTCCCAGGTCGCGATCAGATACCGGCAATAGCTGCGGCGGCGAGACCGAGCACGAGCAGCGGGCCGGCGACCCGCAGGTGCACGAATGCCAGCGCGGCGAACCACAGTGGCCACACCGGCACCGGCAGGGGCGGCTTCTCCGGCGCGGGGCGGCGCATCCACGGCCATATCTTGGCCAGCCGGTAGATCCCGCCGAACGCGAGCAGCACCGGCCAGGGCAGCGCGCCTGCGAGCACGCAGACCACCAGGAGCAGGTAGAAGCCCACCATCAGGCCCAGCGTCACGACCCGGGCCCATCGCTGCCCGAGCAACACCGGCAGCGTCTGAATACCCAGCGGCGCGTCATAAGGGATCTTGTCGATGTGCTTGCCCATCAGCACCGACGTGCACAGCAGCGCGTAGGGCAGCGACGCCAGCAGCACCTGCCAGGTGATCGACCCCACCGCCGCGTAGTACGTGCCACCGACCATCAACGGTCCCCAGACCACCAGCACGTCCAGCTCTCCGAGGCCGCGCTTCTTCAACCGCAGTGGTGGTGCGGCATAGGCCACCGACAGCACGAACCCGGCCAGCGCGAAGGCCACGATCGGCCAACCGCGCACCACCGCGAGCACGACGAGGATCACCAGATCGGCGGCGTTGACCACCAGCACCGACACCACCAGCGCCCGGCGGGTGATCAGCCCGGAGAGGATCGGATGCGGAGCGTAGAGCGCTCGCGGGTAGCTCGCGGTGTCGGACCCGGTGCTCGTGTCGTACAGGTCGTTCATCAGGTTGTTCGCCAGATGCGCCAGCGTGATCCCGACCACGGCCAGCGCAAGCCAGCGCCAGTCCACACCGGGTGCCCGGGCGGCGAGCAGCGCGGCCACCAACCCGGCCACCAGGGTCATCGGGAGCACAGCGGCACGGGAGACCACGATCCAGCGAGTCACCGCGTCGATCGGTCCCTCGGGCGGGTTGGTCGTGATCAAGGCATGGCGCCAAGCGCTCACCCGGGAACGCGCCGCGGCCTCGCTCACATCACGAGCCTGCCCAATGCGCTCAGGATCGGTCAACGGCGGGCACGTACCGCGGGAACCACGGCTGCCGCGGATGTGTAGCCGGTGCGGGTAGCGGGCACTCCAAGGCATGGGATCGCGGAGCGCGGAGACTGCTGCTGGCACCGGGATGGTGGAGGAACAGGGTTCGATGGCCGACATCACGCAGTTGATCCTGGACGACCACGAGACGTTCCGCCGGGAGTTCGCTGCGCTGGATGACGCCAGCGAACCCGAACAACTGGGTGAGATCTGGGAACCGCTCGCCGCGCTGCTCGACCTGCACGCCGTGGCTGAGGAAGAGATCTTCTACCCGGCGCTGCTGCGCCGGGGCGATGACGCCGAGGACGAGACCCTCGACGCGATCGGGGACCACAACGAGATCCGTGATGGGGTGCGCGAGGCAGCCCTGCACCCGATCGGCAGCTCGCCGTGGTGGGCCGCGGTCCGGAAGACCAGGCAAGCCAACAGCGAGCACATGGCCGAAGAGGAGGACGACGCCCTGGCCGACTTCCGACGCAACGCGCCGCAGCACGTGCGTGAGGACCTGGGCCGCCGGTTCCTGGAGTTCAAAACCAGCCACGCTGATGCCAGCAACATCGACACCAGCGACAAGGACCCGCAGGAATACCTCACCAAGGTGCAAGAGCAAATCCCGCGCCCGCCCGGGTGATGACCGCGCTCGACCACGTCAATTCATGACGGTTTGAGCGGGTCGTGGCCCAGCGACATCAGGCGCTTGCGCCACGCCGCCCGCCCGGCACCGGATTCATGATCACCCCGGCGCTCGACATGCACCCGACGCACCACGGTGCGCATCAGCTGCAGGTCGGCCGGGGTGAGATCGGCCCGGCGCTTGGTCAGCAGGCGCAGTACCTCCTGACCGCTCGGGGTCCCCGCTGGGGTGGGATGCTGTGCCGCGACCGGCTTCTCCGAATGGGAGCGCAGCCAGCCGGCTAGCTCACGTGAGGTCATGTTCACCACTCGGTGGAACTCATCCCATAGTTCCGCCTCATGCCGCGCGGGGTTGGTCATCGTCTCGCCGCCCTTCCGACGCTGCAATGTCCCAAGCGCATTGACGCCTTACCCACACTATTCCGTCGGAGCTCTGATTGCGCGGTTCTCAGCTCGCGGGAACGGGCCGCGTAGCGCCGGCCACGCCTGGTGAACGATGGCGGCGGTGGGCACGGCAATGATCGCTCCGACAATTCCCGCGAGCACGGTACCGATGGCGAAAGCCAGGCCGATGGCGAGCGGATGCAGGCGCACATAGCGTCCGACGATCAACGGCTGGAGCAGGTGGATCTCGACCTGGCTCTCAGCAAGCAGGATTCCCAGAAAAATCAGCGCAGTGAGCCATCCCTGAGTACCGAACGTGATGAGGACAGCCAGCCCGCCGGCGACCAAAGCACCGACGAAGGGAATGAAACCCCCCAGAAACACCAGCACACCCAGCGGGATCGCCAGCGGGACGCCCAGCAGGTACAGCGCCAGGCCGATCACGATGCCGTGAATGCTCGCGATAACCGCTGTGCCGCGCACATAACCGGTGATCGTCGCCCAGGCCGCTTGACCGGCCCGGTCCACCCGGCGCCATCCTCGCGGCGGCAGGGGGCTGATCACCCATCGCCAGACCCGTTCGCCGTCGTAGAGCAGGAAGAAGGAGATGAACAGGGTGAGCACCGCCAGCGTGACGAACTCGATGAAGTATCCGGCCCCGGTGGTCAGGTATCCGACGGCCTCGCTGCGGTTTCGCTGCAGCCAGTCGACGACGGTTACCTCGACCTGATCGAGCTGGGATTGATCCACGCCTCCGCCCGCCAACTCGGCCCGGATCTGGTGGATGGTGGCCACCAGCTGCTGGATCAGCGACGGCAGTTGCTGCGCGAAGATCACGCCGATCAGGTACCCGAGCCCTCCTATGACCACGATGGCGAGCAGCAGCGTGAGCAGCGCGGACAACGGTCCCGGCAAGCGGCGCTGCAGCATCTCGGTGATCGGCCGCAACAATGCCGCGAGCAGCACCGCGGCCACCACGGGGATCACGACCAGCGAGAGCAGGGCGAGCACCCGCACGATGGCGTACGCCGCAAAGCCCACCAGCAGCAGCCGCCACGACCAGCCGGCGGCAGCGATCAGAGAGCGGGGAACCGCGGGACGGGCAAGAACTGCGTGAGCATTACCGGGCCGGGATTTCCTTCGCGAAGTGCTCCTATGGCGGAGGCTGCTCGTGGCGGGCGGGCGAGTGAGGGTCATGTATGCCTCGAGGGGGCTTAAGGGACGGGCGGGATCGAGCCCTTGCGGAGGTTTTCCAGCGCTGAGCCGTACCGGTTCGCTACTCGCTCGTTCAGTGCAGAATCACCTCCGGGCACCGGCTGGATGAAGATCTCGTCCAGGTCGGTGAACTCGGTCCGCAGCTCGCCGTCGATGCGTACACACGCATGCTCCAGTTCGGCTGCGGACAGCGAGTCGGTGAAGTCCACCCGGGCGCACAGCAGAATCCGGTCGGTACCTGTCAGCATGGTCAGCAGATCGACCACCTGCTCAACCTCCGGTTGGGTGAGCAACCGCTCATGCACTGCACGGACCAGACGCACGTCAGCCTGCTGCCCGATGAGCAGCCCCATGTTGGTCCGGCCCAGCAGGTAAGCCACGCCGGCGAGAAGGGCCCCGATCAGCAACGACGCCAGTCCATCCCAGAGCGCCGAACCGGTGAGCAGGTGAAGGCCGACCCCGGCGAAAGCGATGAGCAGGCCGATCAACGCCGCCGAGTCCTCGTAGAAAACCGTCTTGACGGTCGGATCGTCGGTGTTGCGCAAATGCTGGCGCAGCGTCCGGTTCTCTTCAGCCTTCTCCTGGCGGATCTGGCGAACGGCCCGGACCCACGACGTCCCCTCGATCACGAACGACAGCCCCAGGACGAGAAACGCTACCCAGACAAAAGTTTGCTCCTCACCTGATCCGAAGATGGTGCGGACACCTTCGAATCCCGAGAAGATCGCACCCGTCACGAATATCGATACCGCCGCGATAAGCGACCAGAAGAACCGCACCTTGCCGTAGCCGAAAGGGTGCCGCCGATCAGCTGGTCGCTCAGATTGCCGAAGCGCCGCCAGCAGCAGGCCCTCGGTGGCGGTGTCGGCCACTGAGTGCGCGGCCTCGGCCAGCATCGCTGCCGACCCGGTCAGCAATCCGGCAACCGCCTTCATCACCGCGATCAGCGCATTGGCCGCCAAGGCCACCACGACGGTGAGGGTGCTCTCCCCGCCACTCCCAGAGCCCTGCTCGTTCGGCATGGAGACATCCCTTGTCGATCGGCTGGCCCCGGTGAATCAGCTAACCCCCTTTGTTCCCGGGGTCAGCTCACTTTAAACTCAATCCGGAAGATTCGGGCGTTCCCACCCTTTCCCATTCATGGTGGCGCAGCGCTGCGTAGGTCATCGCGTCCAGCAGCGCCAGCCAGGAGGCCTCCACCACGTTGCCATGCACACCGACCGTCGTCCAGGACCCCGCCCCGTCGCTGGTCTCCACCAGCACCCGGGTCACCGCGTCGGTGCCGTAACTGCCAGGCAGGATGCGGACCTTGTAGTCGGACAGCTCGACGGCATCCAGCCACGGAACGTGAGCGCCCAAGGCCTGCCGCAATGCGCCGTCCAGCGCGTTGACCGGTCCGTTGCCCTCCGCAGTGGCGATCACCCGCTCCCCCGCCACATGCACCTTCACCGTCGCTTGCGCGACCACCTCCCCATCCGCGGCGTGGTCCACCACCACCCGATAGGACTCCAGCCGGAACGGCGGCGCGGGAGGTGCCTCGTCCACCTCGTGACGCACCAGCAGTTCGAAGGAGGCGTCCGCGGCCTCGAAGGACCAGCCCTGGGATTCGAGCTCCTTGACCCGCGCGGTGACCACACCGACTTCCGCCGTGCGGCCGGCCAGGTCAAGCCCGAGCTCGGCTCCCTTGAGCTCGACGCTGGCCCGGCCGGCCATCTCCGTCACCAGCACGCGCTGCGAGTTGCCCACCACGGCAGGATCCAGGTGGTTGTACAACTCCGGAGCCACTTTGATCGCACTGGCGTGCAGCCCCGCCTTGTGAGCGAAGGCCGACCTCCCGACGTAAGCCTGGTGGGTGTCGGGAGCCAGGTTGGCGATCTCGGCCAGCGCGAGTGAGGTGCGGGTCAACTCGGCCATCCCGTATTCCGGTAGGACCGGCATTCCGAGCTTGGTAACCAGGTTGGCCGTGACGGCGAACAGATCCGCATTGCCGGCCCGCTCGCCATAACCGTTAGCGGTGCATTGAACGTGGGTCGCCCCGGCCTGCACCGCCGCGACTGAATTGGCCACCGCGCAGGCCGTGTCGTCCTGGCAGTGGATCCCCACCCGGAACCCGGTGCGGGCCACCACCTCGGCGACGGTGTCGGCAAGCTGCAACGGCAGTTGCCCCCCGTTGGTGTCGCAGAGCACGGTCACGTCGGCGCCCGCGGTGACGCCGGCCTCCAGTACTCGAAGCGCGCAGTCGGGGTCGGCGGCGTAGCCATCGAAGAAGTGCTCAGCATCGAGGAACACCCGCCGCCCCTCGCCGACCAGCAGCTCGACGGTATCCCGGACCATCGCGCACGCCTGGGCGACGTCCACCCGCAGGGCCCGCTCCACGTGCCGCCGATCGGACTTCGCGACCAGTGTCACCACCGGAGCCCGCGACGCCAGCAGCGCCTGCACCTGCGGGTCCTCCGTGGCCGTGAGCCCGGCTCGGCGGGTCGAGCCGAAGGCCACCAGGACACCATGCTTCAACTCCAGCTCGCCGGCCGCCGCCCGGGCGAAGAACTCGGTGTCCTTGGGCAAGGCCCCCGGCCAGCCACCTTCGATGAAACCCACACCCAGTGCGTCCAGCAGCCGGGCCACCGCGAGCTTGTCGGGCACCGAGTAGGAGATTCCCTCTCGCTGAGCGCCGTCGCGCAGCGTGGTGTCGTAGAGGTGGAACTCGTCACCGAGCGGGGTACCGGCTGGGCTGGTGCGGGACATCGTCAAGGCTCCAAGAGGTGTGCTGGCCAACAAAAAAGACCCCTCGCGGATGCGAGAGGTCTGCGCGTCGGGTGGTGGTGCTCGTTACCCGACGCGCTCGGCAATAATGACCACAGAGTGGTGTGCCACGACCGCAGTGTGGCACAGCCGACAGGGGAAGGAAACCACCCACAGGTATCAGCGACGGCGTGTGCCGGCTCTTCCGCAGGTAACGACCGTGAGGTGGACATGACCTACGCGCTGAGGCTTAGTGACGACGAGCGGGCCCGGTACCGGATGATGGCGCTGCGGGCACGCGAACAAGAAGCCGACCTGTGGCAGCTGGCGGGACTCACGCCCGGTGCGCAGGTCGCCGATGTGGGGTGCGGACCCGGGGCGATGGCGGCCGTGGTAGCCGAGACCGTCGGCCCCGACGGTTACGTGGTCGGCATCGATGCCGATGAGCAGGCGGTGCAGGCAGCGACGGCAGCGCTGGCCGGCGTTTCGAATGCTGAGGTGCGGTCCGGCCGTGCCGAGGAGACCGGGCTGGCTGACGGGTCGTTCGACACCGTCATGCTGCGCCACGTGCTGGCGCACAACGGCGGTGCCGAGCAGCGGATCGTCGACCACCTCGCCCGGCTGGTCCGGCCCGGTGGACGGGTGTACCTGGTGGACATGGACCTGCCCTCCATCGGCGTCTTCCCCTCGCTTCCCGACGTCGAGCAACTCATGCACCGCTACCTGCAGTGGCACGCCGAGCGCGGCAATGACGTGCGGATCGGTCGGCGCTTGGCCGAGCTGGGCCGCGCCGCCGGCCTGGCGGTCGAAGAGTTCCGGGGCTGGTTCGAGATCATCAAGGTCCCGCCAGGCATGCGCGGACCCGCCTGGGCCGCACGCGAGTCACTGGTGGCAGACGGGCTGGCCACCGACGAGGACCTCGCACGGTGGACCGCCGCATTCGACGAGATCGATTCCTGGACCGAGCGCCCCCAGTTCATCGGTGGCGCCTTCGCCGCGGTCTGCCGGCGCCCGCTGGAGCCTGGCTCGCTACCGTGAGCACCATGAGTGACATCGTCGACGACAAGAAGCACATCCGCGGCACGATCGACCTGTCGAACGCGGTGTGGCAGCGCGCGGCCGGCTCGGAAGAACTGGAGGGACCCCATCTGGAGATCGCGTTCGTGCAGGACGGCTACGTGGCGATGCGCAGCTCGGAGAAGCCCGTGGACTCCGAGACGCTGATCTTCACGCCAGCCGAGTGGGAAGCCTTCGTCCTCGGTGCCAAGGACGGCGAGTTCGACGTGATGTGACGGTGTGGCTAGAGGCCGGCGCGTTCGACGCGTTGGCTGGAGGAGACGAGGGCCGCTAGGCGATCACCGATGGAGTGGGTACCGCCCGGGTGGGTGTGATCCCGGGTGGCCAGGTCGAAGGCCACCGCAGCTTCCACCCGGCGGGACGGCTCGTCCAGCCCCAAATGGGCAAGCATGAGCCCGATCGACAGCACGGCCGCGGTCGGGTCCGCGACGCCCTGACCCGCGATGTCCGGGGCCGAGCCGTGTACCGGCTCGAACATGCTGGGGTTGCGCCGGGTGACATCGAGATTCCCGCTGGCGGCCAACCCGATGCCCCCGGTGACTGCTGCCGCGAGGTCGGTCAGGATGTCGCCGAACAGGTTGTCGGTGACGATCACATCGAACCGGCCGGGGTCGGTGACCAGGTGAATCGTTGCTGCATCGACGTGCTGGTAGGCCACCGTCACATCAGGATGCTGCAGCGAGACCTCCTCCACGATGCGCGACCACAAGGATCCGGCATGGGACAGCACGTTGGTCTTGTGCACCAGCGTCAGATGCCGACGTGGCCGCGCCGAGGCCCGGGCGAACGCATCGCGCACCACCCGCTCCACCCCGAACGCAGTGTTCAAGCTGACTTCGGTGGCGATCTCGTTCGGGGTGTCCTTGCGAAGCAGCCCGCCGTTGCCCGCATACGGGCCCTCGGTTCCCTCCCGGACCACGATCATGTCGATGCTCCCCGGGTCCGCGAGGGGACTGCGCACCCCCGGGTAGAGCCGCGCGGGACGCAGGTTCACGTGATGATCCAGCTCGAAGCGCAGCCGCAGCAGCAACCCACGTTCAAGGATCCCGCTGGGCACCGAGGGGTCACCCACCGCGCCGAGCAGGATGGCGTCATGCTGGCGGAGTTCGCCCAGTACCGACTCGGGAAGCAACTCGCCCGTGGAGTGCCAGCGCGCGGCGCCGAGATCGTAAGGCGTGGTCTCCGCATCGGGAGCGACCTCGTCCAAGACCTTGAGCGCCTCGCCGACCACCTCCGGGCCAATCCCATCGCCGGGGATCACCGCGAGCCGCATGTGCTACCTCCAGTGCCGGGTCCCGCCGTGAGACCCTCCGCAGCGGGCAGGTTACCCGCAGCTACGTAAAGCACCGCGCGTGGATACCCCACACGGGGACACCCGAACGGGTATGTCTGCCGGACATCATGGACCGGCCGGACGGGGCCCCGCCAGCGGCCCGATCGGCGGACCGAGCGTCATTGATCAGTCGAACGTGACCGACCGCACCATCCGGGCACCCACCGACGATCCGATCGTCTCCAGCACCGGGCCGCCAACGGGCCGATCCACCCGCAAAACCATGATCGCGTCAGTGCCTTCGGTGGTCTGGCTGATCTGGGCCGCTACGATGTTGGCACCCGCCTCACCCAGCAGCGTACCGACCACTCCCATCACCCCCGGGCGGTCCGGATACTCCATGAGCACCGCCTCCCCCTGAGCCCGCAGGTCGAAGCTCCGGCCGTTGAGCGCGACCAGCTTCGGCACCTGCCCCGGACCGGACAGCGTTCCCGATACCGAGTGCACCACGCCGTCCGCGAAGACGCCCCGCACGCTCACCACACTGCGGTGGCTGGGACTCTCCGGGACGCAGGTGACGGAGACGTCAACCCCGCGGTCCTGAGCCAGCCGCGGTGCGTTGACGAAGGTGACCTGCTGGTCGACGATGCCGGTGAGGATCCCGCGCAGCGCCGCCAGCCCCAACACGGAAACGTCCTCGGCAGCCAGCTCCCCGCGCACATCGACGGTCACCGTGACCGGCGAACGCCCGGTCAGCGCGGCCAGCACGGTGCCCAGCCGCTGGGTCAGCGGCAGCCAGGGCCGTACCTCTTCGCCCACTACCCCACCGTTGATCACGTTCACCGCATCGGGAACGAACTCGCCCCGCAACGCCTGCAGCACACTATGCGCGACATCGGTGCCCGCCCGGTCCTGCGCTTCGGTGGTGGACGCGCCCAGATGTGGCGTGACGACCACCTGAGGTAGCTCGAACAGCGGGCTGGCGGTGCACGGCTCGGTACTGAACACGTCGATACCGGCCCCGCCGACCTGCCCGTTGCGGATCGCCTCGGCCAGTGCCTGCTCATCCACCAGCCCCCCGCGGGCGGCGTTGACGATCAGCACGCCCGGTTTGACCTTGGCCAGCTGGTCAGCACCGATCAGCCCGAGAGTCTCAGAGGTCTTGGGCAGGTGGATGGAGATGGCGTCGGCGCGGGAGAGCAGCTCATCCAGATCGACCAGTTCGATTCCCAGCTGCGCGGCTCGCCCCCGGGCCACGTAGGGGTCGTAGGCGATCAACGTCGTGCCGAATGCGGCCAGCCGCTGCGCCACCAGCTGGCCGATCTTGCCCAGGCCCACCACGCCCACGGTCTTGCCGGAGAGCTCGACGCCCCCGAAGGAGCTGCGTTTCCACTGCCCGCCACGCAGGCTGGCATCGGCTGCCGGGATATGCCGCGCCACCGCGAGCAGCAGGGCCACCGCGTGCTCGGCGGCCGAGACGATGTTGGAGGTGGGCGCGTTGACCACCATGACCCCGCGCTCGGTGGCCGCCGGCACATCGACGTTGTCCAAACCGACTCCGGCCCGCGCGATGACCTTGAGCCGGGGGGCGCTGGCCAGGGCCTCAGCGTCGACTCTGGTGGCAGAGCGCACCAGCAGCGCCTCGGCGCCGGCCAGCGCCTCGAACAACGCTGGGCGATCGGTGCCATCGACGTGCTGGACGTCGAACTCGGCGCCGAACACATCGAGCACTGAGGGAGCCAGCTTCTCGGCGATCAGGACGACAGGTCGGATCACATCGGTCACGACCGCCAAGTCTAAGCCGACGGCCGTGACCGCATTCAGCGGGCTGAGCGGGGTTATCGGGCACCGAGTCACCCCGCTCAGCCCGCTGAATGCGGGGTGGCGGTGCGGGGTGGCCTCAGGCGGTGCCGGTGAGGGGGCGGTCGATCCAGGACATCAGGCCGCGCAACCGCCCTCCGACCTGCTCGATGGGGTGCTGCTCGCCCTCGGCGCGCAGCTTGGTGTAGTTCGGCCGCCCGTTGTCGTCCTCGGCGACCCACTCCCGGGCGAAGCTGCCGTCCTGGATCTCGCTGAGGATCCGGCGCATCTCATCCTTGACCTCGGGAGTGATGATTCGCGGTCCGCGGGTGAGGTCCCCGTACTCGGCGGTATCGGAGATCGAGTAGCGCATCCGGGAGATCCCGCCCTCATACATCAGGTCCACGATCAGCTTGACCTCGTGCAGGCACTCGAAGTAGGCCACCTCGGGCGCGTACCCGGCCTCGGTGAGCACCTCGAAACCCGCCTGAACCAGCGCGGTCATCCCGCCACAGAGCACGGTCTGCTCGCCGAAGAGATCGGTCTCGGTCTCCTCGGTGAACGTGGTCTTGATCACTCCAGCCCGGGTGCCGCCGATCGCCTTGGCATAGGCGAGGGCCAGCGCCTGCGCCCCACCGCTCGGGTCCTGCTCGACCGCGATCAGGCAGGGCACCCCCTTACCATCGGCGAACTGCCGGCGCACCAGGTGACCCGGCCCCTTGGGCGCCACCATCGCCACGTCCACATCGGAGGGCGCCTGGATCAGGCCGTAACGGATATTGAACCCATGCCCGAACATCAGCGCGTCGCCCGAGTTCAGGTTGGGCGCGATGTCCTCGGCATAGATGGTGCGCTGCTTGGTGTCCGGCGCGAGGATCATGATGACGTCAGCCTCGGCGGCGGCCTGTGCCGGTGTCATCACCGGCAGGCCCTCATCGGCCGCCTTGGGGCGGGACCTGGAACCCTCGGGCAGGCCGACTCGGACGTCGACCCCGGAGTCACGCAGGCTCAGCGCGTGCGCGTGCCCCTGGCTGCCGTAACCGATCACGGCGACCTTGCGCCGGGCGATGATCCCCAGATCCGCGTCACTGTCGTAGAAAACCTCTGCAGTCATCCGTAGCTCCTTCTCGGGGTACTGGGTTATGCGCCGTATCAGCGGACCGGACCGGCGATGATCGCCCGGGAACCACGGCCCAGCGCGACCATGCCGGACTGCACCATCTCGCGGATGCCGAAGGGCTCAAGCATCCGCAGCAGCGCATCGAGTTTGTCCGCGGTGCCGGTGGCCTCGATGGTCAGCGCCTCGGGCGAGACGTCGACGACCTTGGCCCGGAACAGCGACACGGTCTCCAGCACCTGGGACCGCACCGTGGTGTCGGCCCGGACCTTCACCAGCAACAGCTCCCGCTGCACCGCCGTTGCCGGCTCCAGTTCCACGATCTTAATCACGTTGATCAGCTTGTTCAGCTGCTTGGTGACCTGCTCCAGGGGCAGCTCATCGACGGCCACCACGATGGTCATCCGGGAGATGTCGGCGTTCTCGGTCGGCCCGACAGCCAGGGAGTGGATGTTGAACCCCCGGCGGCTGAACAACCCTGCCACCCGGGCCAGCACACCAGGTTTGTTCTCCACCAGCACCGACATGATGTGCGTGGTCATGATCCGTCCTCGTCGAACAGCGGGCGGATGCCGTGCGCCGCCATGATGTGGTCGTTTCCGGTACCGGCCGCGACCATCGGCCACACCTGGGCGTCCTTGCCCACCACGAAGTCGATCACTACCGGTCGGTCGTCGATCCCCATGGCCTGCTCGATGATCTTGTCGACATCCGGCTCGGTCTCGCACCGCAGACCGACACAACCCAGAGCCTCGGCGAGCATCAAGAAGTCCGGGATGCGGGAGTGGGTCCCGAGGTCAGTCTGGGAGTAGCGCTTGGCGTAGAACAGGTTCTGCCACTGGCGGACCATGCCGAGGCTACCATTGTTGATCACTGCGACCTTGATCGGGATGTTCTCGATGGCGCAGGTCGCCATCTCCTGATTGGTCATCTGGAAGCAGCCGTCACCATCGATGGCCCAGACAGTGGTGTCGGGCCGGCCCAGCTTGGCCCCCATCGCCGCCGGAACGGCGAAGCCCATCGTGCCCAGACCACCGGAGTTGATCCAGCTGCCCGGCTTCTCGTAGGAGATGAACTGCGCCGCCCACATCTGGTGCTGGCCGACCCCCGCGGTGTAAATGGCGTCCGGGCCCACCAGCGTCCCGATCCGCTCGATGACGTACTGGGGGGAGAGCATGCCGTCCTCGGGCCGGTCATAGCCCAGCGGGAAGGTCTGCTGCCAGCTGCGCAGCTGGCGCCACCAGGCCTCAAGATCCGGCCGATCCGCCTCCAGCTCGGCCCGCACGGCCGTGATCAGCTCACTGATCACCTCGTGGCAGTCACCGACGATGGGCACGTCGGCCCGGCGGTTCTTGGAGATCTCAGCCGGGTCGATGTCGGCGTGCACCACTGCGGCGTCCGGCGCGAAGGTGGACAGCTGCCCGGTGACCCGGTCGTCGAACCGGGCGCCCAGTGCCACCAGCAGGTCCGAACGCTGCATCGCCGCGACCGCCGCGACGGTACCGTGCATGCCGGGCATCCCCAGGTGCTGCGGGTGCGAGTCGGGGAACGCCCCCCGGGCCATCAGGGTGGTCACCACGGGCGCCCCGGTGAGCTCGGCCAGCTCCCGCAACGCCGTGGTGGCCCGCGCCTTGATCACACCGCCGCCGACGTAGAGCACCGGCCGCCGGGCAGTGGCGATCAGCCGGGCGGCCTCGCGGACCTGCTTGCCGTGCGGGCGGGTGGTCGGCCGGTAGCCGGGAAGCTGCAGCTCGGGTGGCCAGACGAAATAGGTCTGCTCCTGCAGGACATCTTTGGGAATGTCCACCAGCACGGGTCCCGGCCGGCCGGTGGAAGCCAGGTGGAAGGCCTCCGCCACCGCCCTCGGGATCTCCGCCGGATCTTTCACCAGCATGTTGTGCTTGGTGACCGGCATCGTGATGCCAGTGATATCCGCCTCCTGGAAGGCGTCGGTGCCGATCAGGCCCCTGCTCTGCTGACCGGTGATCGCCACTACCGGCACCGAATCCATATGCGCATCGGCCAGCGGGGTGACCAGGTTCGTCGCCCCCGGGCCCGAGGTCGCCATGCACACTCCCACCCGGCCGGTGGCCTGGGCGTACCCGGTGGCGGCGTGCCCTGCTCCCTGTTCATGGCGAACCAGCACGTGGCGCACCTTGGTCGAGTCCAGCAACGGGTCGTAGGCCGGCAGGATCGTGCCACCCGGGATACCGAACACCGCCTCGCACCCGAGTGCCTCCAGGGAGCGTACGAGGGACTGCGCGCCGGTGACCCGCACCGGGGCACCGGCGGGTGGAGCTGGTTTGGGTGACTGGGTCGGGTTCGGCATGTCTCGAGACACTTCTCTAGGCGTCACGGCTGTCATGGTCCTGCCTTAGGTCAACGTTTGCTCGGCCTCGCCATCAATCAGTGCATCAAAAAACCCCCGCCGCCCGGGTGGGCTCAAGCGAGGGTTGGCGCGTCGGGAGTCGGTTGCTTCTCAGACGACGCGCCTCTGGCGTACAAGGATGGTGAGGGTCAGCACGTTGCCGACGGTAACGGGCAGGGACAGTACCGTCAACCTCGCGGGACTGCATGCCCGGATGCTGGGAACCGGCCTGCCGTGGATCACACCTGCAACAGGGACACCCCACTGGCGTGCTGGGACAACCGGGCCAGGTCGTCGGTATTGACCGTGATCACCAGCGCCTCCAGCAGCTCCGCCGTGGCCACGACGACGGCATCGACCGCGGAGCCCGCGCGGGCCCGGCCACGAAGCTGCGCGGCACGGCGGGACAGCGGTTCATCGAGCGGATGGATGGCGGACAGGCCCACCGTGCGGTTCACCAGCGCATCACGTACCCGGCTGCCGGTCAGCGAGTCGACGAGCACCGCGGTGGGCAGGATGGGTGGCCACATTCCCCGCTGCCGGAGCGCGACGATGCGGGCGGCCGTCTGGCGATCCCGGCGGCCCAGCGCGATGACGGCACCCGAGTCGAGGACCAGACTCACCGGCGCCGTCCCATTCTCGGGGCCATCTCATCGCCGAGCTCGTCCTCATCGCTGAGCTCGTCCCCGGGTCCTCTCATCGGGGCCGCCGCGCAGGAGGGACGGTCGCGGCGTCGATCCAGGCGTCCGCCGCCGCCAGCTCATCAGCCGTCGGCGGGCCACCGAGCTCGGCGGCGAGTTCAGCGAGGTAACGATCCGCCGCGGCGGCCAACTCCCGCCGGCGAAGCTCCACCCGCACGGCATGCCGGCTGAGCTCAGAGATCGGCAGCTCCAGCTCCTTGACCGCCTGGTGGAGATCGTCCGGTAAATAGATCTGAACCCGTGGCATGCGCCTATTGTACGCCTACAATCACCTGTCACCATGAGGTTGTGACCGACCCCGCCCCCGTCACCTTCCGGCCCCCGCTGACCGCCTTGCTGGGAGTGTTCGGCCTGATCGTGTGCGTGACTCCGGTGGCCTTCGCCCTTCCAGGACTGCAGGTCCTCTACCTCATACCGCTGGCCATCGCGGTCTGGGTGGTGCGGACCCGGACTGTGGTCGGCCCGGAGACGGTACTGGCGCAGCGGATCTGGGGCTCCCGGCAGCTGGCCTGGTCCGAGCTGGCCGGCGTGCGGATAGACGGCCGGTCCCGGGTCTGGGCGGTGTTGCACGGTGGGGAGGAGGTGGCGCTACCCACCTTGCAGGCCCGAGACCTTCCGGTGCTGGCTGCCTGGAGTGGCGGGCGGCTGCCTGACCCGCTCGGTGGAGCTGACTCCGAACCGGCTGCCGAGGGACAGCAGGGCCCGCCCCCTGCTGTGGCGTGAGCCCAATCAGCTGTGGCCGGCGGCCGCCACGCCCGGCTCGGGTGACCACTCACCAGCGACATACGGGACTGCACCTAGCCTGGCCGACCGTGCGACATGCAAGCACCCACCACCGCGTGATCTGGGTAGTCCTCGCGGCGGTGCTGCTTGGTGGCTGCTCGGTGACACCCACCTTTCCCGAGCGTGATACCGGACCTTTTCACCCCAAGCTGGAGATCGGGGCAGAATCCGGGCCGAGGCCCGAGGTCCCGGGCTCACCCCAGGAGTCCGGCCCGGGCGCACCAGGGCGGCCACCGCCAGGCCCCCCGCACGGTTGCGCCGACCCGGACCCGCAGGTGATCGCAACCTGCCTGGAGCCGATCTCCGCGCTGGTCGTGCTGCCGGGCTCGGCACCGGTAGGGCTCGCCGCCGAGCGCACCACCGGCCGGATCATCCAGGTGCAGCAGCACCGGCCGAATCGGGAGATTGCCGCCCTGGCTGTCGATCCTGCCGGGGACGGGGGCCTCACCGGCCTGACGCTGTCCCCCAGCTACACCGAAGACGAGTTGATCTACGCCTATATCACGACCCCGGTCGACAACCGGGTAGTGCGGATCGCTCCGGGTGATCCGCCCAAACCGGTGCTCACCGGAATCCCCCGGGGCCCGACCGGCAACGCCGGCGCGCTGGCGCTCGACACTCGCGGACGCCTGCTGGTGGCCACCGGCGACGCCGGTAATCCCGGCGCGGTGGGGGACCCGTCCTCGCTGGCCGGCAAGGTGTTGCGGATCGACACCTTCGGTCGCCCCGCACCGGGCAACCCCGGGGGGTCCAGAATGCTGGCCAGCGGGTTACACGCACCGGGAGGGCTGTGCGTCGATCCGCTGACCAACGAGGTGTGGATCACTGACCGGGCCCCGCAGGCGGATCTGCTGCGCCGGCTACAACCAGGACGCTCGCTGAGCCCGGCCTCCTGGAGTTGGCCCGCGGGCACGGGGGCGGCGGGGTGCGTGGTCATGATGGGGCGCATCCAGGTCGCCTTCTCCAGCGGGGCGCCGATGTTCGCGCTGGGCATCGGACCGAACGGCACCTTCATCGGCCCGGCCCTGCAGATCCCGCTGGAGCGCTACGGGCGGCTCTCCGCGGCCGCGTTGAGTCCTGATGGGCGGATGATGTGGTTGGGCACCGTCAACAAGACCGGCGCCACGCACCTCTCCAGCGACGAACGGGTCTTCATGCTGCCCGACCCGGTGGGCCCGGGGGGCGGTCAAGACTGACTCGTGAGTGCGTAACAGTGTTATGACACCCAATGCCACTCACGAGCACTGCGCGCATCGCCGCCCAGTGCCTTCCGCAGTGCCTTCCGCAGTGCCTTCCCAGCCGTGGCGAGCGAGCACCGTCAGCACCTCGCGAGCGGCGCCACATGCATCCTCTTTGAGATCCCGCCAGCCGAAGACCAGTCGCGACCGCCCGGCCAACTCGGCCGCGTTGTCCCGACGGCGGTCACGGAAGGCCACCATGGGGTGCGAGTGGTACGCGCGCCCGTCCAGCCGGACGGTCAGCGGAACCCCGATATGGTCGTACACCGCGTCTTCCCACAGGGTGTAACCGTCGACGACGAAAGGCACCTGACGCATCGCAGCGGGGATGGCGTGCGCAGCTTCAACATCCACCGCGTACAGGTCTTCGAGCGCTGATGCCACGCCGCCCGCCATCCGTTGGACAGCGGCAGCAAGCGGCCGCCGGTAGCGGTACGGGGGACGTTCGGTCAACTGACGTTCGAGCTCGATCAGCGGGATGCTGCAGGTGGTCGTGATCCCCACCAGCCGGCGAATCGCTTCGCGTGCATTCGGTTCGGCAACTGCGAGATCGAGCGCTGTGTCGGCGCGGCTGGTCCGGGGCGGGACGCTCG
Source organism: Pseudonocardiaceae bacterium (assembly GCA_036501085.1). GTDB lineage: Bacteria > Actinomycetota > Actinomycetes > Mycobacteriales > Pseudonocardiaceae. The sequence continues at coordinate 45,336 of DASYAZ010000032.1, forward strand.
CCACCGCGATATACCGGAACGCCCGGGAGCGGTGCACCACCACCTCCGGCGGCTGGGACACCGCCGAGCACCGATAGGGCACTGTCACGTGCACCGGACCTTCCTCGACCGGCAACATGCCCCACTCTTCGGCGGCAGTTCGGTGGCTCAAGATGGCCGACGGGCCAGCATAGAGCAATGCAGCATTCAGCCTGGTAGATCGCGAAGGCGGGCCAGTGGTTGTTGAATACACCCGAGGCAGCAGGGCACGCCACCGTCCGGCTTCGACGTTTGCCTGGATCGCGTCGGGAGTAAGCCCGAGCGCGGCGAGTTGCTGGGTATCCACGGCATCGTGCTGTTCCAGCAGGAGATGTTCCCAAGCCACTGGGTCGCGCAGCTGACGCGGAACGGGTCGTGGGTGATCGATTCGAGGTCGCGGCACGGCTGAACACGCTGCCCCACCAAACCGTTGCGCGCGCCGTCCTACCTCTCCAGCTGTGGACAACAGTCGGCCTGTGGATAACTCGTGAGTGGCATTTGGTGCTGGAACACTGTTACGCACTCACGAGCGCGAGCACCAGCTCGCGCACCCGCTGGGCGTCGGCCTGGCCGCCGGTGGCGCGCATCACCGCGCCCACGATCGCGCCGGCCGCCGCGACCTTGCCGCCGCGGATCTTCTCCGCGACATCGGGCTGGGCGGCCAGGGCCTGCTCGACCGCGGCGGTCAGCTCGGCGTCGTCGGAGACCACCGCCAGCCCGCGGGCGGCGATGACCTCGTCGGGCTCGCCCTCACCGGCGAGGATCCCGTCGACCACCTGGCGAGCCAGGTTGTTGGTCAGGGTGCCCGCGGCCACCAGGGCGATCACCCGCGCCACCTGGGCCGGGGTGATGGCGAGCTCGGCGAGCTCCACACCGCGGGAGTTGGCCTGCTGGGCCAGGTACGCCACCCACCAGGACCGCGCCTCGGCCGACGATGCTCCCGCATCGACGGTGGCCGCGATCAGCTCCAGGGCACCGGCGTTGACCAGATCACGCAACTCGGCCTCGGACAGGCCCCACTCGGCCTGCACCCGGGCCCGCCGCTGCCACGGCAGCTCGGGCAGCGTGGCACGCAACCGCTCGACCCGCTCGTCGCTGGGGGCGATCGGTACCAGATCGGGTTCCGGGAAGTACCGGTAGTCCTCCGAGGTCTCCTTGCGCCGCCCAGCCGAGGTGGTTCCGGTGGCCTCGTCGAAGTGCCGGGTCTCCTGGACGATCTCCCCACCGGCCGCCAGCACCGCCGCCTGCCGGCACATCTCGTGGCGCACCGCGCGCTCCACCGAGCGCAGCGAGTTGACGTTCTTGGTCTCGGTCCGGGTGCCGAAGGTCGATGAGCCGCGCGGCATCAGCGAGACGTTGGCGTCACAGCGTAGCGACCCCTGGTCCATCCGCACGTCGGAGACATCCAGCGCCCGCAGCAGATCACGCAGTGTTGTGACATAGGCGCGGGCGATCTCCGGCGCCCGCTCGCCGGCGCCGACGATCGGCTTGGTGACGATCTCTATCAAGGGGACGCCGGCCCGGTTGTAGTCCAGCAGGGAGTGGCTCGCGCCGTGGATTCGGCCGGTCGCCCCGCCGACGTGCAGCGACTTGCCGGTGTCCTCCTCCATGTGCGCCCGCTCGATCGCGACGGTGAAGGTGGTCCCGTCCGCCAGGTGCACCTCCAGGGAGCCGTTCAGCGCGATCGGCTCGTCGTACTGGGAAGTCTGGAAGTTCTTGGGCATGTCCGGATAGAAGTAGTTCTTGCGGGCGAACCGGCACCAGGGGGCGATGGAGCAGTTCAGCGCCAACCCGATCCGCATGGCTGACTCCACCGCGGCACCGTTGAGCACCGGGAGGGATCCCGGCAGGCCCAGGCAGGTGGGGCAGACCTGGGTGTTGGGGGGTGCCCCGAAGACGTTGGCACAGCCACAGAACATCTTCGTCGCGGTGGACAGCTCGACGTGCACCTCGAGGCCGAGCACCGGTTCGAAGCGTGCCAACACCTCGTCGTAGTCCAGCGAATCCAGCACGTCGGCGCTCACAGACCCACCACCTCAGCCATGTCCGGACCCGGGATGGACTCCCCGGCCAGACCGGGTAGCCGCTGGGCCAGCGGGCCGCCTTCGGCGGCGTCGCGAGCCACCTCGTAGGCCGCCGCCACCCGGTAGGCCCGGTCATCAGCCAGGGCGGGCGCGATCACCTGCAGGCCCACCGGTAAGCCGTCCTCATCGGACAACCCGGCCGGCACCGACAGCGCGGCATTGCCGGCCAGGTTCGACGGGATCGTGCACAGATCCGACAGGTACATCGCCAGCGGGTCGTCCACCCGCTCACCGATGCGGAACGCGGTGGTGGGAGTTGTCGGCGAGACCAGCACATCCACCTGCTCGAACGCCGCGGCGAAGTCCCGGATGATCAATGTGCGGACCTTCTGCGCCTGGCCGTAGTAGGCGTCGTAGTACCCGGCGGACAGGGCGTACGTGCCGAGCATGATGCGGCGCTTGACCTCGGGGCCGAACCCGGCCTCGCGGGTCAGCGCCATCACCTCCTCGGCGCTGCGGCTGCCGTCATCACCGATGCGCAACCCGTAGCGCATGCCATCGAACCGGGCCAGATTCGAGGAGCACTCACTGGGAGCGATCAGGTAATAGGCCGGCATCGCGTGGTCGAACGACGGGCACGACACCTCGATCACCTGGGCACCCAGCTCGCGCAACCGGCTGATCGCGAGCTCGAAGGCGCGCAATACGCCGGGTTGGTAGCCCTCCCCGCGGAACTGGCTGATCACCCCGACCCGGACGCCGCGCAGGTCACCGTCGGCACCGGCACGGGCCGCCTGCACCACCGGCGGCACCGGGGCGTCGATCGAGGTGGAGTCCAGCGGGTCGTGCCCGCCGATCACCTGGTGCAGCAGCGCTGCATCGAGCACCGTGCGGGCCACCGGACCGCCCTGGTCCAGGCTGGAGGAGAAAGCCACCAGGCCATACCGGGAGACACCGCCATAGGTGGGCTTCACCCCGACCGTGCCGGTCACCGCACTGGGCTGGCGGATCGAACCGCCAGTGTCCGTGCCGATCGCGATCGGCACCTCGAAGGCGGCCACCGCGGCTGCTGAGCCGCCACCGGATCCGCCCGGGACCCGCTCGAGGTCCCAGGGGTTGCGGGTAGGCCCGAAAGCCGAGTTCTCCGTCGAGGAACCCATGGCGAACTCGTCCATGTTGGTCTTGCCCAGGATCACCACGCCTGCCTCCCGCAGCCGGCGGGTGACCGTGGCGTCATACGGTGGGCGCCAACCCTGGAGGATCTGCGAGCCGCAGGTGGTCGGCATGTCCACGGTGGTGAACACGTCCTTGAGCGCCAGCGGCACACCGGCCAGCGGCGAGGCCGGCGGGTCACCCCGCTGCAATCCTTCATCGGTGGCGGTCGCGGCGGCGAGCGCGCGCTCTGCATCCAGGTGCAGGAAGGCGTGCACCACGGGGTCCACTGCGGTGATCCGCTCCAGGTGTGCTCTGGCCACCTCGACCGCGCTGATCTCCCGGGCGTGGATCCGAGCGGCCAGCTCGGAAGCGGACAACCGGGTCAGTGGTGCGTTCATGACTCGTCCAGGATGCGCGGCACCCGGAACCGGCCGGCCTCGCTGGCCGGGGCACCCGAGAGCGCCTGTTCCTGGGTCAGCCCCGGGCGGGGGATGTCCGCGCGGTATACATCGGTCAGGCCGACGGCATGCGAGGTGGGCGGGATGTCCTCGGCTGCGACCTCGCTGACCCGGGCCACCGAGGTCAGGATCACCTCAAGCTGGCCGGCGAACAGGTCCAGTTCCTCCTCGGTGACGGCCAGCCGGGCGAGCCGAGCGAGATGCGCGACCTCGTCTCGGGAAATGGTGGGCACAGCAAAACTCCTGACACGATGCTGATTGCTGACCGGGCGAGTCTAGCCGCGGGTGTGCCCGGCGCCGCCGAGGCATAGCAACGCTTCGGCACGCTAAACACTCTGGGCACGCGAGGTCCTGCCCGCTCTGTCACAATCAGCGACCGTCGAGCGCACCGGCGCCCAGACTTTTCATGCCTTGATGGAGGGTTGCCATGGAGCTGCCTCGGCGGACGAGCGGGCACGGCGGCGGATGTCTTTTCTGATCCGACTCCAGCTCCCGGACCGCCCCGGAGCGCTCGGCGCTGTGGCCACCGCACTCGGTCAGGTCGGCGTTGACATCCTCAGCCTGGATGTCGTCGAGCGACGATCCGGCCTCGCCATCGATGATCTCGTCGTGGAACTGCCCACCGGGCGGCTTCCCGACGTACTGATCACGGCGGCGGAGTCCGTCGAGGGCGTCGAGGTCGACGCCGTCCGCCCCTGGGCGGGCGTGCTGGACACTCATCGCGAGCTGGAGCTGATCGAGGAGATCGCCGCCGACCCGGGTAACGGCCTGCAGGTTTTCACCGACGGGGTCCCTAAGATCGTCCGTGCCGGCTGGGCGGTCGTGCTCTCCGCCCGCGGCGGGCCCCCGCACCGGGTGTCCGCCTCTTTCGCCGCGCCCGAGACCGCCGCTGCCGGCGAGCTGCCCTGGTGGCCGCTGCGCCGGGCAACGATCCTGGACGGTGAGGAACCGTGGGTGCCCCTGACGTGGCGTGAGCTGGGCACCGAGCTGGCAGCCACCCCGCTGGGCGGGTCGGAGCGGGTCGTGCTCGTGGGGCGACCCGGCGGGCCGATGTTCCGTGCCGCAGAGGTGGCCCGGCTGGAACATCTGGCCGGGATAGTCGCGGTGGTGCTGCGCCATTGAGCCGCGGATGACTGTCTCACGACCCGGGGCGCGCGCCGAAGGCCAGCAGGGTCATGCCAGGTACCGGCTCCCAGTCCCGCTCCGGTAACCGGCGGAATCCCAGCCGGGCGTAGAGCCGGTGCGCGGCGTGCATCCCCTGCGCGCTGCACAGCACCACCGAGTGAGCACCGATCTCCGCCGCCCGCCGCAGCACGGATTTCACGAGTGCCTCGCCGACGCCGCGGCGGCGTGCATCGCGCGCCACGGCCAGCATCCGGAACTCCAGCTCACCGGGGCGGGACATATCAGCCACCGGGCTGCCGGGGAGGCACACGGTGATCGTGCCCAGTACCGTTCCGCCGGCATCGACGGCCACCAGCAGCTCCGCGTCCCTGGCGCGCCACGCTGCATCGGCCAACTCGGCGGCGTAGGTCCCCGCCGGCTTCGCGTGCCCGCCGGCGACGTAGACCTCCACGGTGAGCCGGCCGACCTCGTCGAGTTCGTCGGGACGGGCAGGTCGCACGACCAGGCGGTCATTCACACCAACGGTGATACCACGCCGGCGTTACTTCACGGTCCATTCGTTGGCGTTCCAGGTGACGCCGGACAACGCTTCGCGATACACGCTGTCGATACTGTTCGAGTAGGCCCACATAATGGGAAGCTGGAACAACGGCAGCGACACCAGATCATCAGCCAGCGCCCGGTCCGCTTTCGCCAGCGCGTCCATCTGGGTGGACTCGGAGTACTCCGTCTCCGCAACGCTCAGCGCCGCGTCGACCTCCGGGTTGCTGTAATGCTGATAATTGAGCGGACCCTTGGTCGCGTAATGGTCAGCGACAGACCACACGCGGGGAATGCGGGAACTCGTCGTCAGGGCGACAGCGAAACGCCCGTTCCGCAGAGCATCACCCAGATCGGTCGTGGCACCATCGGTGATCTCCATTCCGGCTTGCCTGCACTGCTTTCTGATCAGTTCGACTTCCATCGAGTGCGCCGGTGAACCGTCATGGCTGATAGCGAAGGTCAGCCGCTGGCCGGCCCGGGAGTAGACGCCGTCGGAATCCAGTATCCAGCCGGCCCGCTCGAGTGTCACCTGCGCCTGCTGCGGGTCGGCGACCATCCTGCTCGAATAGAGGTCTTGATATCTCGCGTCGTCGGGAAGGAGAGCCAGGCTGCCCAGCGGCTGAGTCTCCGGGCGCACGCCGCGCACCAGCTTGTCCACCAGCTCGTTGCGATCGACGCATTGCGCGAACGCGGTCCGGACCACTGGATCCCGGAACAACTGGCTGGTGAGGTTGAGATCCAAGTGCTCCACAGTGGATCCACCCCGCTGGTCGAACACCACACCTTGCTCCGCGAGCGCCCGCAGCCGATCCGCCAGCAACGGGTCAGCGGGTAACTGCACGACCCCGAACTGCCGGCTCGCCAGGCCCCGCACCGCGGCCGCGGCGTCCGGGACGGACTTCAGCACGATCGTCGCCGGACCACCGGGGTTGCCCGCCCAGTCCGTGTTGCGGATGAGCACGGTCTGTTCGCCCGTCGTCGAATTATCGAACTGGTACGGGCCCGAGGCCGGCATCGTCGCGGCATTGAAACCGTTCCATCCGCTGTTCCAGAAATCGCCGACCCTCTTCAGATCGGCCGGCGCCGACGTCGCGCTCAGTGCGGTGACATCCGCTATTCCGGTCTGACGCTCGAGGACATGCGCAGGCAGAATAACGTGATGCATATAATTCTCACGCCAGTCGGCATAAGGTGACCGATAGGTCTCGACAAATGTGTTCTTGTCGCGACACTCCCCGGTGGCCCGATCCAGACCCCGGGTGGTCGCCGGCGTGAAGTGGGTGGTGGTACCGCTGCCGGCGAGCCAGGCGAGGTAGAAGTCGCTGCAGTCCCAGGGCGCCCCGTCCGACCATCTGACGTTCGGTTTGATCTTGTATGTGACGACCTGGGGATCCTTCGAGGTCAGCTCGGCTGACACCAGAAGGTCGGAATTGAGCAGGAACTTCCCGTTCCCATCGACGACAAACGGATCCGCCAGTACCTGGTTGAGCACCACGTCGTTGTCCGGGTCGCTGTTCATCTGCACCGTCGCGTTGTTGTAGCCGGTGAACGGTGCACCGTGCGCGACGAAGACAGCAGGACCTGGTGGCACCCGCGGGGCTCGGTAGGACCCGTTGCCCTCGTCACCGCGAGCCTGGGTGTTCGCGGGAGCGCCGACATCAGGCCGGCTCGTCCCGCCGGCCGGCAGGCACCCAGTGGTCACGACGGCCAGGCAGGCAAGTCCCGCCAGCAGGTTCAGCAGCGACCGGTTACGCCGCGACGGTGCCGTCATCAGACCTCCTGGAGTCACCGGCGGAGCTGCCAGCGGGCTGCGGCGGCGAGCGGACCTTCCAGTGGCGTGCCCGGAACCACACCCGCGACCTGGCTGGTGGTGACCAGCAGCAACGTCGGCTGGTAGAGCGGGATCGTCACGGCCTGCTGCCACAGCGCCGTCTCGATAGTCGCCGAGATGGGCCCGGCGGGGTCGTCCTGGGTGAGTGCTCGCTCGATCACCGGCTGCAGGGTCAGGTCGCAGAACGCCGCCGGGTTGGGCGGGGCCGGAGCCTGGCTGGCCGGCACGACCAGGGGGCAGCCGTACCAGGATGCCAGCTGGGTGGCCGGGTTCCCGGTAGCGGGCTGCGGGAGCACGACCATGTCGATGCCCGAATCGGCGCGGGCCGGGGCCACCGCGGGATTCCGGCCCGCCTCGCCAGGCGCGTCCCGGGAGGACGCTTCGGCGGCTTTCGGGCCCAGCGCGGTACCGAAGAGCTGGTCGGGATCGATCTCCCGGAGCTGGGCGTCGATTCCCGCGGCCCGGAGCTGATCGACCACCCGGTCGGCGAGTGTTCCGTAGGGTTCCCGGTTCGCCGGTGCGGCCACCACCAGCCGCAGTGGCTGCCCCGCCAAGGTCCAACCCGTGGGACCGTGGGTGTACCCGGCATCGGTGAGCAGCCGGCGCGCCGTATCCGGGTCCGGCGCCACCGGGACGGCGCCCGCCGGCGCGGTGGGGTGATAGCCCGGCGTGGAGGGAGCGAGCACCTCGGAATCCGCCTGCAGCGCGGTGGACGGGCCGCTGGCGACTCCGGTGGCGATCAGCGAGGGGCGGTTCAGCAGCGCGGCCACCGCGGTCCGGACCCGCTGGTCGCTCAGCACGGGACCGGCGGTGCGCAGCAGCACGGAGACGAGCACCGGCTGCGGCACGGCGACCGGCGCCAGGCCTGGCCCGGCCTGGCGGAGCAGGGACATGGTGATGGCATCGGGCCGGCTGAACAAGGCGCCCTGGGCACCGCCGGTGCGCAGCGCATCCGCCAGCGCCCCCTCGGTGCCCTGGCGGAACCGGATCCGATCCACTAGCGCCGGGGTGTCCCAGTACCGATCATTGCGTTCCAGCACCAGCTCACCGCGGGATCGATCCAGTGACGTCATCGCGAACGGGCCGCCGGAGACGGGCACGCCCGCATCGAGCCCCTCGCTCCAGCCTCCCGGTGCGTCCTTGAGCAGGTGCGCCGGGAGCAGGTTGCGGAACAGGGTGCGCCAGCCCGCGTAGGGCCGGTTGAACACCACCTCAGCGGTCTTGCCACCGTCCCGGGAGATCACCTGGTTGATCAGCTGGTATCCGGCCGAGTCCACCACGCCGGGCTGGCTGCGCATCTCCTCGGCGAGATAGCCGAAGTCCTCCGCGGCGATCGGAGTGACATCCGACCACTGCGCGTTGCGCCGGATCCGGTAGGTGACGGTGAACGGTTGAGTGCCGGTGACCGCGGCGGAGTCCAGCAGCGTGCGGTTGATGACCCACTGCCCGGTAGCGCCCTGGTGGAACGCCGAGGGCAGCAACAGGTCGGCGACCGCTTCTGAGATCGGGGTCTGGTCGGCCAGGGTGTGCGGGTTGAAGCCACCGATCAGCCGGTCCACCCCGAGCACGACCTCACGCACCCCGGCCGCAGCGGCTGGGGAACCGGCGACCGGCGGGAGGGGCGCCGCGCCCAGCAACGGTGGTTGCGGTGAGCACGCCGCGAGCGCAGCCCCGGCGACGAACGCCGCTACCACGGTGCGCGCCCCACCTGGCCTTCCCACGAGGCGACATGCTGCCGCAATGCGATCTCGCAGCGTGTGCCCGGGGTCAGTCGCGGCACAGCAGTGCCAGTCGCGCCTCAGGCTGGCGGCGATGCCGTCACTGGTGTGGGGCCCGATCTCGGGCCCGCTGCCGGGCGCGCTGAGTGGCGTCCAGGACGACCTTGCGCACCCGGACCACCTCGGGAGCCACCTCGACACACTCGTCGGAGGCGCAGAACTCCAGCGCCTCTTCCAGCCCGAGGACCCGCGGCCGGGCCAGCCGCTCGAGCTCCTCGCCGGTCGAGGAGCGCACGTTGGTGAGCTTGCGCTCCCGGCAGACGTTGAGGTCCATGTCCTCGGCCCGCGGGTTCTCACCGACCACCATCCCGGCATAGACGGCTGCGCCGGGCTCGACGAAGAAGGTGCCCCGGTCGGCCAGCTGTGCCAGCGCGTACCCGGTCACCACCCCGGACCGATCGGCGACCAGCGATCCGCAGCGGCGGGTGCGCAGCTCCCCCACCCACGGGCGGTAGCCGTCGAAAACGTGATGTGCGACGCCGGTGCCCCGGGTGATGGTGAGGAATTCGGTACGGAAACCGATCAGCCCGCGGGAGGGCACCCGGAACTCCAGCCGCACCCAGCCGTCTCCGGAGGTGGCACCCAGCTGCTCGGTCCGACCCCGGCGGGAGGCCAGCAGTTGGGTCACCGCGCCGACGTGTTCCTCGGGCACATCCACCGTGAGGTGCTCGAACGGCTCGTGCACACCGCCGTCGATCGTGCGGGTGACGACCTGGGGCTTGCCCACGGTGAGCTCGAAGCCCTCCCGTCGCATGGTCTCCACCAGCACGGCCAACGCCAGCTCACCACGGCCTTGCACTTCCCAGGTGTCCGGCGATCCGGTGGGTGAGACCCGGATGCTCACATTGCCCACCAGCTCGGCCTCCAGCCGGTTGCGCACCAGGCGGGCGGTCAGCTTGCGGCCGCCGCCGCGCCCGGCCAGCGGGCTGGTGTTGATCCCGATCGTCATCGCGATCACCGGCTCGTCCACGGTGATCCGGGGCAGCGGGCGCGGATCGTCCAGCTCAGCCAGGGTGTCGCCGATAGTGATCTCGGCGATTCCCGCGATGGCGATCAGATCACCGGCCTTGGCGCTCGCCGCCGGGACCCGCTCGAGTCCCTCGGTGCGCAGCAGTTCAGTGATCCGGACCGGCCCGATCGTGCCGTCCACCCGGCACCACGCCACGGTCTGGCCCTTGTGCAGCCGACCGTTCCGGACCCGGCACAGCGCGATCCGGCCCAGAAACGTCGACGCGTCGAGGTTGGTGACGTGCGCCTGCAACGGCGCGTCCACATCACCCGCCGGCGGCGGCACGTGGCTGAGGATGGTGTCGAACAGCGGGGTCAGGTCCTGCGCCTCCGGCAGCTCCCCATCACCCGGGCGGACCAGGCTGGCGCGGCCGGCCCGGGCACTGGCGTAGAGCACCGGCATGTCCAGCACGGCATCGGCAGAGGCGGCCTCGACACCCTCCAGGTCGGCGGCCAGATCCAGCAGCAGGTCCTGCGTCTCGCCGACCACGATCTCGATCCGAGCGTCCGGCCGGTCGACCTTGTTCACCACGAGCACCACCGGGAGGTGCGCGGCGAGCGCCTTGCGGAGCACGAAACGGGTCTGTGGCAACGGACCCTCGCTGGCATCGACCAGCAGCAGCACACCGTCCACCATGGACAGCCCCCGCTCCACCTCGCCGCCGAAATCAGCGTGCCCCGGGGTGTCGACGACGTTGATGGTGACGGGACCGGCCGGGGTGGGCCAGGGCAGCGCGGTGTTCTTGGCCAGGATCGTGATGCCCTTCTCCCGCTCCAGATCTCCGGAGTCCAGCACCCGATCCAGGGCGGTGCGCCCGGCGACGGCGCCGGACTGGCGCAGCATGGCGTCGACAAGCGTGGTCTTGCCATGATCGACATGCGCGACGATGGCGACATTGCGCAGGTCGGTGCGCACGCGGGTGGGGGCGGCGGTGGGCACGCGGGAACTCCTCAACAAAGGGCGGGGACGACTTAACGGTACCTGGGGCCGTTGCGAGGAGCTTCCGCGCCGGTCCCCTGAACCGCCAGCAGCGCTGCGAGATCGGGGAGCAGGGCACGGTCGGCGTCCAGCCAATCCAGCCCGTCCAGCGCGGCGAGGTCCACCCATCGCAGCGCGGCGTGCTCGAGCGGGATCAGGTTGGCGGGGTTATCCGGGTTGTCCGGGGCAGACGCCAGGTGCGCAACGTAAGCCCGCAGCACAGCACCCCCGGGCAGCGCAACCTCCGGTCCGAGCCGCTCACCTGGCACGACCTCGACAGCGAGCTCCTCACGGCACTCCCGGACCAGCGCGTCGCGGTCGCACTCCCCCGGCTCCACCCGGCCTCCCGGCAGTTCCCAGCGACCCGCGGCCTCCGGCGGGTAAGTCCGCTGCTGCGCCAGCACCCGGCCACCACAGATCAACGCCGCCGCCACCACGACCACCACCACAACCCCCGTTCCCCGACATGGAGACATATCGGGGTGCTGAGGCTCCTCGCGACCCCGATATGTCTCCATGTCGGGAGGGGGGCGGCGGGTTCGACTAGCCTGCGGGGGTGACCGAGAATGACGTTGAGGATGAGCTGAGCATCGATGTCGACACGCTCGTGGGAATGCTCACCGGCGAGGATCCGCCGGCGGGGGATCAGATCCGGTTCGTGCTGGACGCGCTGAGCTTCGCCAGCGATGACGCGCTGACCTACCTGTCCGGCCGGATCGAGTGCCACACCGCGCACGGCGGTGGGATCGAGCCGCAGCTCGCTGCGTTGCGGTCGCAGGCCCGCAGCCGGGAGGAGAAGGCCGCCGCCGCGCTGATCGGCGCTCGGGCCGCCGAGGGCGCCGGAGATCCGGGCACCGCCCGTGACCTGCTCACCGAAGCCCTGACCGTGCGTCCCGGTCTGGAGCCGGCCCTGCACGACGCCGCCCACTACGCCGCCGTTCGCGGCGACTACGCCACCGCGGACCGCTACCTGCGGCGAGCCGAGCGCGAAAGCCCGCTCCGGGCGGGGCTCAGCGAGGCGATCGCCGCGGCACCGGACAATGTGGGACGCAACGCGCCGTGCCCCTGCGGATCGGGCCGCAAGTTCAAGACCTGCTGCCTGCGCGACGCGCTACCCGCGCTGAACGCACGAGCCCAGCTCCTCTACGCCTTCCTGGGCACCTACGCGGAACGCCCTCCCCAGCTCGAGATGGTCACGTCGCTCGTCGAGCGCGCCGGGGACGAGCAACGGCATGCGATGTTCCTGCTGGACCTGGCACTGTTCCACGGTGGCCTGGTCGAGCGGTTCCTGGCTTCCCGAGGCGGATGGCTGCGCCCTGAGGAACGCGAGCTCATCGAGAGCTGGCGGCAGATCCCGGTGACGCTCTACGAGACGCTCGAGGTCACCCGGGGAGCCAGCGTCACGCTGCGGCCGCTATCCGGCGGCGAGGCGATCCACCTCGACGACGTCCTGTTCTCGCAATCCGCGCAGCGACTGGAGCTGTTCTGCGGCCGGGTGCTGCACGACGGTGCGGTGCCCCGGTTGCTGGCGCTGCCCGTGCACATTCCCCGCCACCGCCGCCGCGAGCTACTGGATCTGCTCGGATCGAAACCGTCGCTGGAACAGATCGCGGACTTCCTCGCTCCCGAACCCCCGGTACGGCTGCGCAACAGCGATGGAGATGCCCTGCACGACTGCGGCGTCACCTACCAGGTGCCCGAGGACCAGCGGGCCTTCGAGGAGCTCGCTGCGCAGCTGTCCCAGACCGGCGATGAGGTGATCTCCTGGCAACGGCCGCTGCCGGACGGGCGGGTGCTGAGCCTGGGGCAGATTCACCGCTGTGGCCAGGAGTTCACGGTCATCGCCAATTCCCCGCAGCGGCTCGCCAAGCTGGAAACCACGCTTCTCGACGCCGCCCCGGGCGCCGTCGAGCAGGACCGGCACGCCACGCCGTTGAGCGAGCAGGACCCGGCCGGCAGGCAAGGGCGCGCTGTCATCGTGGAGAGCTACTTCCTCGGCGCGACCGGCAGCGATAGTGCCGCGACCGAGCGGGTGAGCCGTGACGCCGAGACCAACTGGCTGGACACCTCCGGTGTGATCGGCACGCTGAGTCCGCGGGAGGCTGCCGCCTCCGACGATCCCGCCGTCCGCACCGAGCTGTGCAGCACCATCGACGATGTGGAGGCCACCCTGCTGCAGACCCAGCGGGCCGGGGCGCCGACCTCGGGCCTGATGGACCCGCAGCGGCTGCGCGACGCGCTCGGCATCGGTGGCCGGGTCGGCTAGATCGGACGTGGCCACGAGCATGCCGGCTCTGGATCGCCCAGCCACATCCGCAGGGTCGGCGATCCGGGTCCGGGGCCTGCGCAAGGTGTTCGGCGCCACCGTCGCGCTGTCCCATGTGGACCTCGATGTTCCGGCCGGCGCGGTCCTCGGCGTGCTGGGACCCAACGGTTCGGGCAAGACCACCATGATCCGCCTGCTGCTCGCCCTGTCCCGGCCCACCGCAGGCAGCGTGGAGGTGCTCGGCAGGCCAGTGCCTGCGGCCGCAACCGAGGTGCTTGCGCACATCGGCGCGCTGGTGGAGGGCCCCGGCTTCCACCCGTTCCTGTCCGGCCGGGAGAACCTGCGGCGCCTCGCCTGCGCCGAGCCCCTGCTCGCCGCCCAGGAGATCACCGCGTCGGTGAACCGGGCCCTGCACCGGGTGGGTCTGGCCGAGGCGGCGGGCAGGCGCTACCGCGCCTACTCACTGGGCATGAAGCAGCGGCTGGGCCTGGCGGCGATACTGCTGGCGCCCCGGCGGCTGGTGGTGCTGGACGAGCCGACCAACGGGCTGGACCCGGCGGGTACCCGGGAGGTCCGGCGGATCATCGCCGAGCTGCACGCCGGCGGGACCACCGTGCTGGTGTCCTCGCACCTGCTCGCCGAGGTGGAGGCGACCTGCACGCACGTGGCGGTGCTCGACCGTGGCTCGCTGATCGCGACGGGCCCGCTCACGGCGCTGCTCGACGGCGAGGCCCCCGCGCTGGACGTGCGTACCCCCGACTCCGAACTGGCGATCCGAGCCCTGCGCGCGGCCGGGGTCGGCGCGGCCACCCACCCGCACGGGCTTCGGGTCGAGCTGGCCGGGACCGACCCGCCCGCCGTGGTCGCGCTCCTGGTCGGTGCCGGGGTCGCCGTCCACGAGGCACGGCGCTGGCGGACCGGGTTGGACGAGGTGTTCTCCCGGCTGACGGAGGGGACCGGGACGTGATCGGCGCGAGTTCGACCTCAATGCCGAGCCCCACCCACGCCCCCCTGGCACGGCTGCTGCGCAGCGAGCTGCGCTGGGTGCTGCGCCGGCCCCGGACCCTCATCGTGCTGGGCCTGCTCGCCCTGGTTCCGGTGCTGATGGGGGTCGGCATCGTGGCCACCGACTCCCCGGGTGGGGCGGGCCTGTTCACCCAGATCGCCGGCAACAGGCTGGTGCTGCCCGTCGCCGCGCTGTCGATCTGCCTCACGCTTCTGCTACCGCTGGCGGTGGCGATGGCCGCCGCCGACGCGCTGGCCGGCGAGTCCGCGCACGGGACGCTGCGCGCGTTGCTGCTGGCCCCGGTGGGCCGGGCCCGGCTGGTGCTGGTCAAGGCGGTGGGGGTGCTGGCCGTGGCGGCCTTCGCCGTCACCGCCGTCGCAGCCGCCGGCATCATCACCGGGTTGTTCCTGGTTGGCCCGCCCGCCAGCACCGATGGCCTGCTCACCATGTCCGGCACCGAGATCGGCCCGGGCACGGCGCTACTGCGCGTCGCGCTGGCCGCGATCTGGACCGTGGGCCAGCTCGCGGCGGTCGGTGCGGTGGCCCTCGCGGTGTCCTCGACGACCGAGCACCCGCTGGTGGTGCTCGCATCAGTGCTGGGCGGCCTGATCGTGTTCGGGGTGCTCTCGGCACTCCCCGCGTTGGACTCGCTGCAACCGCTGCTGCTCACCACCGGCTGGTTCGCGATCACCGATGTGCTGCGCGACCCCCTACCCCTGGACAGCCTGGCTTCCAGCAGCGCCCGCGCGGGCTGCTACCTGGTCATCGGGATGGGCCTGACCCTCGTCCGGACCCTCACCCGCGAGGCCTGAACCCGCGCTCAGACGACCAGGCGGGCTGCGAGCGCGCCCGAGTCGTGCGGCGGCACGGTGTCGGCGAACTCGGCGAGAATGCCCACCGCACGGCGCAGCACGTCGATCGGCTGGGTGTAGGGCAGTCGCAGCCGGTCAGCGAAAGCGTGCCCGGTCCCGAACCGGGACCCGGCCGCCAACCGCAGCCCGCGCCGCTCGGCTGCGGCGACCAGCGCATTCGATACCGGCGCCGGCAACCCGCACCACAGCACCAGCCCTCCCACCGGTACCGGCACCCGCCAGCGGGGCAACGCGGCGGCCAGGGCCGCGACGAGCCCGTCCCGCTGGGCCCGCAACCGGTCCCGGTGCGCCGGGAGCACACCGTCGGCGGCGTCGAGCAGCTGGCAGGTGGCGAGTTGCTCGAGCACCGGTCCGGACAGTTGAGTGCGCATCGCGGCTGCCGTCATGCGCTGCACGAGCCCGGCCTCGGCCCGGATCCAGCCCACCCGCAACCCACCCCAGAAGGTCTTGCTCACCGTGCCGACCGTGACCACCCGATCAGCGCGGGCGAATGCCGCGTACGGCGGGGCGGGCACGGCGTCCAGGCCGAGCTCGACGAAGGTCTCGTCGACCAGCGCCACGGTGCCGGGCGAGTGCAGCCCGGCCGCCAAGGCCCCCCGCTGCCGGCCGTCGAGCAGGGTGCCGGTGGGGTTCTGGAAATCCGGCATCAGGTACGCCAACCGGGGGCTGGTCTGGCGAGCCGCCCGGGCGACATCGGGCGCGAGCGCCCCGGGGTCGGAGGCGTCGAGGGCCACCGGCACCGTACGGGCCCCGGTAGCCCGGATGGCATCGAGCGCGTTCGGGTAGCTCGGATGCTCCACCAGGACCCGGTCACCCGGTCCGACGAGCACCTCGAGCGCGATAGTGATCGCGTGCAGCGCACCCGCGGTGACGAGCACCTGGTCCGCGGTGCTCGGCAATCCGCGTTTCGAGTAGCGCTCGGCGATCCGCGCTCGCAGCTCCGGCAAGCCCGCGGGGTAATAGCCGTGGCCAGGCAGGAACCGGGGCAACTCGGCCAGGGCCGCCGCGAACGACGCGGCGATCTCCGGTGGAGCCGCCGGCGCGGCGTGGGCCAGGTCGAGGACGCCGGCCTCGGGCGGCGCCGGTCCCCACGCACCGCTGGGCGCCGGGCCCGCCGGCAGCGACGTCCAGGTTCCGGCGCCCTGCCGGGCACCGGCCCAGCCCTGCGCACGCAACCGCCGGTAGGCAGCGCTGACCGTGGCCCTGCTCAGCCGCAGCACGCTCGCGAGCTCGCGCTCGGCCGGCAACCGGATTCCCACCGCCAGCCGGCCGTCCGCCACGAGCATCCGGATACGGGTGGCCAGCACCGAGTACCGGGGCTCCCCCTCCCCCGCCGGCAGCCCGACCAGCTCAGCCAGCCGGGCGGCGGAGATATCAGCCATGCCATTGACCCTTGATTGGACCGCAATTCACATGCCAATTATCGGTCATACTCGGTGCGTGCAACAGACCAGTTCCCCGAAACCTATGCCCTGGCAACCCCTGCCCCGGCAACTCGGCCTGCGACTCGTCCAGCTGCTCGCCGGGCTGGTGCTCTACGGCATCTCGATGGCGCTGATGATCCGTTCCCAACTAGGCAACATGCCCTGGGACGTGCTGCACCAGGGCCTGGCCCGCCACCTGGGTCATTCCATCGGCACGGTTACCGTCGCCGTCGGGGTGATCGTGTTGCTGGCGTGGATCCCGCTGCGGGAGAAGCCCGGCATCGGCACGGTCTGCAATGTCGTGGTCATCGGGTTCTCGGTGGACGCCGCGCTGCGCATGCTGCCGGCCGTGGGCTCGCTGCCGCTGCGCGGCCTGCTCGCCGGTGCGGGCGTCCTGCTCAATGCGGTGGCCACCGCCGCCTACATCGGCGTCCGGCTGGGGCCGGGCCCGCGCGATGGCCTGATGACCGGGCTGGTCCGCCGGACCGGTGGATCGCTGCGGCTGGTGCGCACCGCCATCGAGGTCGCGGTTGTCGCCACCGGCTGGGCGCTCGGTGGCACCCTGGGGATCGCCACCCTGGCCTACGCCCTGGCCATCGGCCCGCTAGTCCAGCTGTTCCTCCCCCGGGTGCTCTTCAAGGACTACCAACCCGCCGTGGCGACGCCTTCAACCGCAGCCAACCCCGTACCTCCCCGAACCTCCGGCGACGCTGACGGGGTGGGCGCGCTCACCCCGGAGGATGGGCACAGCTCGGCTGGAGGATCCCCTGTACCTGGGGATCGTGGATGTTCTGCTGGGTGAGGAAGGTCACGCCGGTGTCCTCGCTGGCGGTCGGCTTGCCGGTCCGCACCGTCTGCACCATCGCCGTGACCGCGTCGAAGCCCATCCGGAAGGGGTTCTGCACCACCAGTGCGGTAACCGCACCGGAGGTGAGGCCCTTCACCTCATCCGGGGACGCATCCCACCCGATCAGCTTGATCTTCCCAGCCTTCCCCGCCTGGCTCACGGCGTTGACCGCGCCCACCACACCGGGCTCGTTCGCCGCGAAGATCCCGTCCAGGTCCGGGTGCGCGGTCAGGATGTTCTCGGTGACCGACAGCGCGGTGTTGGGATCGCTGTTGCTGGACTGCTCGGCCACCAGCGTCAGGTTCGGATGCCTGGCGAGTCCCTCCTTGAAGCCCGTGGTGCGCTGATCGTTGGTCACCGTTCCCGGCTGGAACGGGATGAAGGCGATCTTGTGGTCGCCGGGGCCCAGCGCATCGGCGAGCAGGTCAGCTGCCTTGCGCGCGGCGGCGACGTTGTCGGTCGCGAACACCGGCACGGTGGCCGGCTGCGGGTTGGTCCCGGAGTCGACATTGACCACCGGGATGCGCTGGCTCAGCGCGTCCCGGGTGACCTGGGCGAGCACCTTCGCGTCGGTGGCCGCGTAGACCAGACCGTCGACCTGCCGGGTCACGAAGTTCTGCAGCAGGTTGACCTGTCCGGTGACGTCGGTCTCCGCGGTAACCCCGTCCCACTGGACCCGCACGTCGGCCGACTTGGAGGCCGCGCACTGCGCCCCTTTGCGCACGCTGTCCCAGAAGTCGAACCCGACTGCCTTGGGCACCACCGCAACCGTGATGGGACCGCTGGCCTTCACCTTCGGCCCCCCACCGGCACCGGAGTCGGGCGTGCTGATCGCCGAGCAACCCGAGACCAGCATCAGGGCAGCAGTGGCCCATACCGCGAGCGTGATACGCATGGCACCTCTTCTCCTCGACGAGCTCCCACACCGCACTCAGCCGGCCGCGGCCCGCCGTCGCCGGTACCGGTCCCAGAACACCGCAATCCAAATGATCACACCGATGATGACCTGCTGGTAGAAGGTATTGATATCGAGCAGCACGGATCCGTTGCGGATCAACGCGATCAGCAGGGCCCCCAGGAGGGTGCCGATAATCTTTCCCTCGCCACCGAACAGGCTGGCCCCGCCAATCACCGCGGCGGCGATGACATCCAGCTCAAGTCCGATACCGAAGTTCGGCTGCCCGGAATCGACCCGCGATGCGGCGATCATCCCGCCGAATCCGGCAAGGGCTCCAGAGATGATGTAGACGATGGTGAGATAACGTTTGATCGGGATTCCGGAGAGCCGCGCAGCCTCAACGTTGGAGCCCATCGCGTAGGAGTATCTACCGAGCCTGGTCCGGGTGAGAATGAAATGCCCGGCCAGTGCCACGATGGCGAGAGCGAGGATGGGGACCGGCAGGGCGCCGAGTTTTCCCTGGCCGAGCAGTTTGAAATCCTCCGGTGCACCGGAGACGGCGACCGAATCGGTCACGATATACGCCAGGCCGCGGGCCACGCTGAGCATGCCCAGGGTAGCGATGAACGGCGCCATGCCCGCCTGTGTCACGAGGACCCCGTTGACCACGCCCGCAATCGCGCCGATCACCGCCCCACCGGCGATGGCCAGCGGAACCGGGAGGCCGTAGTCCACCACCATGAGCGCACCCAGCACACCCGACAGGCCGGCCACCGAACCGACGGACAGATCGATACCGGCAGTGATGATCACCATGGTCATGCCGATCGCGATGATCGCCACTACGGCCGATTGGACACCGATGTTGAGCAGGTTGCTCGTGCTGAGGAAAGCCCCGGAAGCAAAGGAGAGGTAACCGAAGAGCACCACCACGGCGCCGGCCGCCGCCAGTTGCGACACCGCGGAACGCACCCGATCACGCCACCCGAGGGCCAACGGACCAGCGGGACTCACCGCTCCGATCCTCCGGCACCTCCGGTGGCCAGCTGCATGACCCTCTCCTCGGAGAACTGCTCGCGGGCCAACTCCCCGGCAATCCGCCCCGCGCGCAACACGACGATTCGGTCACACATGTTCAGTAATTCCGGCAGGTAGGAACTGATAAGGACGATCCCGCGTCCCTCGCCGGCCAAGTGCCCGATCAGGTCGAATATCTCCGCCTTGGCGCCCACATCGATCCCCCGGGCCGGTTCGTCGAAGAACAACACCCGGCCTTCGGTCTGCAACCACTTCGCCACCACGACCTTCTGCTGGTTCCCGCCGGAGAGCACCCGGACCGGGCTTGTAATCGAGGGCGTCTTGATGGCCAGCTGGTCTTTCCGGAACAACGCGATCCTCCGTTCGGCACGGAGATCGATGATGCCGAAGCGGACCGGGATGTTGGCTAGCGTGATGTTCTGATCGACCGGAAGCGCCAGGGCGAGGCCGTCGCCTTGGCGATCCTCGGTGAGATAACCGAGTCCGGCCTCGATTCCCTGCCGGGGCGAGGAGATGCGCGCCTCGCGTCCCCGCACCACGACGCGTCCCGCTTCCGGGATGTCCGCGCCGGTGATGGCCCGGGCAAGCTCGGTGCGGCCGGCGCCGACCAGGCCGGCGAACCCGACGATCTCTCCG
>DASYAZ010000033.1:0-11790 GCA_036501085.1 Pseudonocardiaceae bacterium
CGACCCCAACACCCCCGGAACCCGCCACCCGAGGCGACACTCGGGCCACCGGACTGCCCGAAACCCGAACGACATCCCACAAAGATCATTCACTCGACCCAAAGATCAATTAATCGGCCTACTCGCGGATTCGGGTCTGACGTAACCTCCCGAGCACCTCCCGGGGCGCCTTGCCTGGCGACCCGGCGTCATAGGGCGGCTGCGGGTCGTATTCGATACCGAGCTGGATAGCCTGCGCCACCTCGTCACCGGCGATGCGACCGGCGAGCGCGAGGGCCATATCAATGCCGGAGGACACTCCTGCCGCGGTGACGTACTTGCCGTCGAACACCACCCGTTCATCGACCGGCTGCACCCCGAAATCGGAGAGCTGCTCCAGCGCCAGCCAGTACGAGGTCGCCCGCCGTCCGGTGAGCAGGCCCGCGGCCGCCAGGATGAGGGAGCCGGTACACACCGAGGTCGTCCAGGTGCTGACGGCGTCAACGGCCCGGAGCCAGTCGTGGACCGGTCCGTCGGCCATCAGGTCGGCCTGCCCCGGCCCGCCGGGCACCAGCACCACGTCTGGGTTGAGCACCTCGGCCAGGACCGCGCCGGCACCGAGCTGCAGGTTCCCGAACTCGTTGCCGATCGGGCCGCGGTGCTCGCTGACGAAGACGACCTCGGCATTCGGCAGGTGGCTGAGCACCTCGTAAGGCCCGACCACGTCCAGCGCGGTGAACCGGTGGTAGAGCACGATGGCGATCTGCATGTTCGATCTTCCCTCCCGGGATACCGTCGGGCGGATGCACGGATGAGGCATCGATGTCGATCCACCCACATCTGAGGACAACTCTGTGGATAAACCGCCGTTTCTGTGTACGCGGAACCGGCACCCCGGTGCGGTCCACCGGGGGCCGATGTGCTCGGCGAACCGCCAGCTCGGGCCGTCCACACCGCACCGCACCGGCCCAACTGCGCAGAGAACCAGCATCCACACTGCCCACAACACCTACTACTGCTACTGAAGTTTCTCTTTAACAAGGAGAGAACTTCAAACCACACCAGTGGATGCCCTGACCAGACAGGGCGCAGCTACGGTGAGCGGGTCGCATGGCAGGGAAAACCTCCTGGGGAGGACACACGATGCAACTCGGACTGGTCGGGCTCGGCAAGATGGGCGCGCACATGCGGGACCGGTTACGCGCGGCCGGTATCGAGGTCTTCGGCTACAACCGCACTCCCGGGATCCGCGACGTCGGCTCGCTGACCGAGCTGGTCGAGCGGCTCAGCGCCCCGCGCCTCGTCTGGGTCATGGTGCCGGCGGGGGCGGCGACCCGGGACACCGTGACCCAGCTGGCCGCGCTGCTCACCGAGGGCGATCTCATCGTCGACGGTGGCAACTCCCGGTACACCGATGATCAGGTCAACGCCGGGCTGCTCGCCGAACACGGGATCGGCTACCTGGACTGTGGTGTCTCCGGCGGGGTGTGGGGGCAGCACAACGGCTACGGCTTGATGGTCGGTGGTGCCGCCGAGCACGTCGAGCGGGTGCTGCCGGTGTTCGATGCGCTGCGCCCCGAAGGTCCCCGCGACGAGGGTTTCGTGCATGCCGGCGACGTCGGCGCCGGGCATTTCGCCAAGATGGTGCACAACGGGGTGGAGTACGGCCTGATGCAGGCCTACGCGGAAGGGTTCGAGCTGCTCGAAGCGGCCGATGTGGTCACCGACGTGCCAGCGGTGCTCAAAGCCTGGCGGCGCGGCACCGTGGTCCGTTCCTGGCTGCTGGACCTGCTGGTGGCGGCGCTGGAGGAGGATCCCGAGCTGGCCCAGCTCCGCGGGTGGGTACAGGACTCCGGGGAGGGTCGCTGGACGGTCGAGGAAGCGATCAATCACGCGGTGCCCGCGCCGGTGATCTCCGCGGCGCTGTTCGCCCGGTTCGCCTCCCGCCAGGCCGACTCTCCGGCGATGCGTGCGGTGGCCGCGCTGCGCCAGCAGTTCGGCGGGCATGCGGTGCAGCAGGCCGGCACCGATCCCGCGCCGCACTGAGCCTGGTGCGGCGCCGGTGTATGTCAGGCAGCTCGCGGTCACCGATTTCCGCTCCTGGGAGCACGCCGAACTCGACTTCGAACCCGGCGTCGCGGTGCTGATCGGCTCGAACGGGCAGGGCAAGACGAACCTGATCGAGGCGCTGGGCTACCTGTCCACGCTGGGCTCGCACCGGGTGTCCACCGACGCCCCGCTGATCCGCCAGGACGCCGAGCGGGCCATCGTCCGCTCCACGGTGGTGCACGCCGGCCGGGAGCTCACCGTGGAGCTGGAGATCTCCGCGGGGCGGGCCAACCGGGCCCGGCTCAACCGCTCCCCGGTGCCGCGGCCGCGGGATGTGGCCGGCGTGCTGCGCAGTGTGCTGTTCGCTCCGGAGGATCTGGCCCTGGTTCGCGGTGACCCGACCCAGCGCCGGCGCTTCCTGGACGACCTCCTGGTGCTGCGCGCGCCCCGGCTGGCCGGCGTGCAGACCGACTATGACAAGGTGCTGCGCCAGCGCGTCGCCCTGCTCAAGTCCGCCGGTGCGGCGAGGCGCGGCGTCGGAGGAGGAGGGGGCGCCGGAGGGGGTGAGCTGAGCACCTTGGACGTCTGGGACGGTCACCTCGCCCGGCACGGCGCGGAGCTGCTCGGGGCCCGGTTGGATCTCGTCACCGAGCTGGCCCCGCATGTCGCTGCGGCCTACCGGGCGGTGGCGCCGGAGTCCGGTGCGGTCGGCCTGGAATACCGCAGCAGCCTGGGTGCGGCCCTCCCCGAGGGCGGGCAGGCAACCGGCAAGGCCGACGTAGCGCTGCTGGAGGCGGCGATGCTGGCCGAGCTGACCCGGATGCGGGCCGCGGAGTTGGAGCGGGGGGTCTGCCTGGTCGGGCCGCACCGGGACGATCTGGACCTCGACGTGGGCGGGATGCCGGCCAAGGGGTACGCCAGCCACGGCGAATCGTGGTCGTTCGCGCTGGCCCTGCGGCTGGGCAGCTATCAGCTACTGCGCGCCGTCGGTGCCGAGCCGGTGCTGCTGCTCGACGATGTCTTCGCCGAGCTGGACATCCGCCGCCGGGCTCGGCTGGCCGAGGTCGCGCTGGCCGCCGAGCAGGTGCTGGTCACCGCCGCGGTGCTGGCCGATGTGCCCGCGGAACTGCACGGAATCCGCTTCGATGTGCAAGACGGGGAGGTGCACCGTGCCCGGTGAGAGCATCCCCGAACCGATCCCAGCTGGGGACAAACCTGTGGATAGTGTGGACAAGTCGATGTTCGACGGGTCCGAAAGCGCACCCGGGACCCCTTCTGGCGAGTCAGGCGAGGCGCGGGGAGCTGATCTCGCGCGCGCCGCCCTGGAGTCCGCCCGCGCCGCCCGGCGTCGCACGGATGAGCGCCGAACCAGAACGGGACGTGCCGGGCAGGCCGGATCCTCACGCGCGCAGCCCCGGCGTCGCCGGGGTTGGTCGGGTGCCGGACCCGATGACCGGGATCCGCAACCGGTGGGCCGGCTGGCGTCCCGGCTGGTCTCCGACCGGGGCTGGGCGGATCGGGTGTCGACCGGTGTGGTGTTCGCCCGCTGGGCCCAGCTGGTCGGTGCCGAGATCGCCGAGCACTCCCAACCGGTATCGCTCACCGACGGGGTGCTGCTCGTGCAGGCCAGCTCCACGGCGTGGGCCACCCAGCTGCGGTTGCTGCAACGCCAGCTGATCGCGCGGATCGCCGCCGGCGTCGGGCCGGGCGTGGTGAACCGGCTGCGGGTACAGGGCCCGTCGGCACCGAATTGGGTGCACGGTCCCCGGCACGTCCGCGGTCGTGGTCCCCGGGATACTTACGGTTGATGCCCGCCCGGCGCCGGGTGGCCCCGGTGCCTGCTGAGTCCCGGCTGGCACCCTCGAGACCGTGACGGATGCTGCCAGCGGCTCAGAGCCCAGCAGACGCTCGAATGACCACTCTCGGCCGTCGCGACGTGCGTCGACGTAAAGTAGTCGCGCTGCGACGGGCTGAGGCGTGTCCCCGACCTACTTCTGTCTGGGGGGACCAGTAGAATTAGAGGGACACCGCATCACACCGGCACATCGCACGGCGAGGAGACACCGAGGACCGTGGCCGCTAAGAAGAACGACTACAGCGCGTCTTCCATCACCGTCCTCGAGGGCCTCGAAGCCGTCCGCAAGCGCCCCAGCATGTACATCGGATCCACCGGAGAACGTGGTCTGCACCACCTGGTCTGGGAAGTGGTGGACAACGGCGTCGATGAGGCGATGGCCGGCTATGCCAGCAGAGTCGAGGTCACCCTGCTTGCCGACGGCGGAGTCCGGGTGTGGGACGACGGCCGGGGCATCCCGGTGGACATGCACCCGGTGGAGCGCCGGCCCGCTGTCGAGGTGGTGCTCACCACCTTGCACTCCGGCGGCAAGTTCGACGGCGCCTCCTACGCGGTCTCCGGTGGTCTGCACGGCGTCGGGGTGAGCGTGGTCAACGCGCTGTCCCGCGCGCTGGAGGTGGAGATCAAGCGGGATGGGTTCGTCTGGCGGCAGCGCTACGAGGACTCCAAGCCGGTGCACCCACTGCGCAAGGGCGAACCGACTCGCCAGACCGGCACGACGCTGACCTACTGGGCTGACGAGCGGATCTTCGAGACCACGGTCTACAACGCCGAGACGGTGGCGCGACGGTTGCAGGAGATGGCCTTCCTCAACAAGGGCCTCACCATCGTGCTGCGCGACCAGCGGGTCAACGGCAGCAACGAGACCGAGGACGCCGAGGGCCAGACCGCGCAGGTCAAGGAGCGCACCTTCCAATACCCAGGGGGCTTGGAGGACTTCGTCGCGCACATCAACAACTCCAAGGACCCCATCCACCGCAAGGTGATCGGCTTCGAGGCCAGTGGTGAGGGCATGGAGGTCGAGGTCGCGATGCAGTGGAACGCCGGATACACCGAGTCGGTCTACACCTTCGCCAACACCATCAACACCCATGAGGGCGGCACCCACGAGGAAGGCTTCCGCTCGGCGCTGACCACGGTGATCAACCGGTACGCGCGGGAGAAGAAGCTGCTCAAGGAGAAGGACGCCGCGCTCACCGGCGATGACGTCCGGGAGGGCCTGGCCGCCATCGTGTCGGTCAAGCTCAAGGAACCGCAGTTCGAGGGCCAGACCAAGACCAAGCTGGGCAACACCGAAGCCAAGTCGTTCGTCCAGCGCACCTGCAACGAGTGGCTGATCGACTGGCTGGAGCGCCACCCCACCGAGGCCAAGACGATCATCAACAAGTCGGTCTCCTCGTCGCAGGCACGGTTGGCCGCCCGGCGGGCTCGCGAGTTGGTGCGGCGCAAGTCGGCCGGTGACCTAGGTGGCCTGCCGGGCAAGCTGTCCGACTGCCGCTCTACCGACCCGGCCCGCAGCGAGGTCTTCATCGTGGAGGGTGACTCCGCGGGTGGCTCAGCCAAGTCCGGCCGGGACTCGATGTACCAGGCGATCCTGCCGATCCGCGGAAAGATCATCAACGTGGAGAAGGCCAGGCTGGACCGGGTGCTGAAGAACACCGAGGTCCAGGCGCTGATCACCGCGCTGGGTACCGGGATTCACGACGAGTTCGACCTGGCCAAGCTGCGCTATCACAAGGTCGTGCTGATGGCCGACGCCGACGTGGACGGCCAGCACATCCGCACCCTGCTGCTGACCCTGCTGTTCCGTTTCATGCGCCCGCTGGTCGAGCAGGGGCATGTATTCCTCGCCAGCCCCCCGCTGTACAAGATCAAGTGGCCGCGGTCCGAGCCGCAGTACGCCTACTCCGACCGGGAACGGGACGGGCTCATCGAAGCAGGCACCGCGGCCGGTCGAAAGTTGCCCAAGGATGACGCGATCCAGCGCTACAAGGGTCTGGGCGAGATGAGCGCCAAGGAACTGTGGGAGACCACCATGGATCCGACCAACCGGGTTCTGCTGCAGGTCACCTTGGACGATGCTGCGACAGCCGACGAATTGTTCAGCGTGCTGATGGGTGAGGACGTCGAATCCCGCCGCTCGTTCATCACCCGCAACGCCAAAGACGTCCGCTTCCTCGACGTCTAGCCCCGCCCGCCTGAGCCCTCCGGGCCTGCCGGCCCCGGATCACATGCCAGATACACTGCGGTAAGTACTCGGCGGAGAGGACCGATGATGACCGTGGCCCGGGTGGCGGGGGAGAACTTCGATCTGGATCCGGCCGGTGTCGAGCGCGCCGTTGCCGTTATCGACCCTGAACCCATCCGTGAGCACTACGTGGTGATCGGCCGGCGTCGCTACCCGCCCAAGCAGGTGCTCGCCGCGGTGACGGGACTCGACCGAGGCGACTTCACCACCCACCAGGCCCGGTCGATTCTGCGCAGACTCGGATTCGGGGTACACCGCCTGGGGTATGTGCCGCAGCCTCGGGACGGCGAGATGAGCACGTGGCCACACCATGGGGCCGAGGCGGCTGTATTGACGCCTTACATCGGGCGCTGGATTGCGCAGAACGGCCTCGAGGTGCTCTATGAGGCGGACTCGCCGTACGACGTGGTGTGCTGGCTGCGCAAGAATGGCCTGCGCGCGCGGGTCTGGCGGGTTCCGGCGACGCCGGAAGAGGCCGGCTCGATGCTCTCCCACCCGTGATCTTTCCGTTCGTCGAGCTGCCGCAGACTCCGGGAGGCTGGCCGCGGCCCGTGGTCGACGTCGTCGTGGGGAACATGGCTGAGGTTCTGATGCCATGCCTCGTCGACAGCGGAGCCATGAATACGCTGCTGCCTAGCTGGATTGCCGATCTGGCCGGAATTGACTGCGCGGACGCACCGGCGAAGACTCTCGGCGTCGCCGGTGCCGGCACCAAAGCCCTGATGGTTCCAACGCTACTGACCGTCGGCGACCACAGATGGGAGGCCGAAGTGGGTTTCTGTGACCCGTGGCCATACGGCTGGGGCCTGCTCGGTCAACTCTCATTCTTCCGATACTTCGTCGTGACGTTCCGGGCGGCCGACTTCGAGCTCGAGATCGAGCCGGTCCGGCGTTGAGGCGGGAAGGCCCGCGGCTGCTCGGGCATCTACCCGGTCCGGGACCCCTCCCCGTGGTGAGCCTCGCGGCGGCGCGGCTCACCAGGTGGCGGAGCGGGCGGCGCTAGGGTGCCGCATGCCTTCGACTGCACTACTCACCGTCGATGATATCGACGAGATCGGCCGCGCCGCGTTCGAGGCCGGTCAGCCACTTGAACTTGCTGACGAGCTGGTCGGCGCGGTCGATCAGGGTCTGGTGGCAGACCAGGTCGACACCGGATATGCCCTGATGCTGGCCGCTGAGATCACCGAACGCGATGGTGATCTCCCGTCCGCTCTGATGCTGGCCGAGCGGGCCATCGAGGCTGACCGCACCCACGGTGAATCGGACGGCTACCCGCGGGCGTGCCGGGCCCGGTTGTTGCTGCGGCTCGGTCGCGAGGAGGAGGCGATGGCCGAGTTGACGGCGCTGCGGCCGCTGCTGACCCAGGACCCCGACGCGGTGACCTATGTCAGCGAGGCGTTGGAGGCAGGCGGTCGCACCGAGACTGCCGAGCAGTGGCTGACCGCGGCGCTGCTCACGGCGTTGCAACAGCGGCAGGAGTTGGAATTCCGGCGTGGGCACGCTGACTACACACAGGCGGCGAGTGTGGCGTTCATGCTGGCCCAGTGCCGGCACCGGATCCGTAGCGACCTGGGTCTGTCACACGACTCCTACGATGATCTCGCTGACCGTCTGATGAGCGCGGTGCAGGCTGCGCTCGGTGCGGAAGAACCGGACTACGAGTCGGCCACGCTGCTGTTCTGGCCGCAGCCCGAGTTCGACCGGCTCCTGTTGCGTTGGCCGGCACTGGCCGAGGAATACGGCCGGACGTGGGACGAATACCGGGCCGCGCTGCAGAAGACCCTGGTGCTGTGGTCGGAGTCCGGTTCTCTGCAGCTTGGATTGCTGGCCGGTTCCGTCGACGAGCTGGTCACCTATGCGGAGCGCAGCGACGACGATCCAACCGACCCGCAGGCCCGTCAGAACTACGCGCAGGACCTCACCGATCCTGGACGGGAGATCGCCTGGCCTCCTGGCCGCAACCACCCCTGCTGGTGCGGCTCTGCGCAGAAGTACAAGAAATGCTGCCTGCCTCGCGCCCGCACCTGAGCAGCGCCACTGCCCTTCAGTCTCAATTGGTCAGCCGAAGTCGTCGGCTCGGACGCTGCCGAGAAAGGCTCGCCACTCGAGGCCGGTGAGGACCAGGATTGTCCCGGCGGGAGCCTTGGAATCGCGCATGGCGATCTGGCCGGGCAGCGATGCAACCTCGACGCAGTCGCCCTCGGCGCCGTCGTTGCTACGGCTGCTCTTGCGCCAGGTCGCGTGGGACAGGTCGGACGCGCGCACAGTGCTCGCCTCGTTAGCTCTCGGTGGTCACAGGCTGGCGGCCAGCTGCTCGATGAGGGCTGCCGAGTCGCGCGGGCTCAGCGCCTCGGACCGCAGCCGGTCGAACACCAGGTTACAACTCTGGACCTGCGCCTCCCTGTCCAGGTGCAGTGCGCTCGCGGTGTGTTCGATGTAGGCGATCTCGGGCTCGTCGGGATCACCGAACCCCAGCACGGTGAACGAGCCGTTCAGGCCGGAGTGCACGCCGGAGGGAGGTGGGCAGTACTTGAAGGCACACCGAGCCAAGGTCGGCTACCGCGACAAGTTGCCGTAGCTGGGCGCGCATCGTCGCGACGCCGCCGACCGGGCGGCGCAGCGCGGACTCGTCCACGATCGCGACCAGCTCGAGTGCCGGTTCCCCGGTGAGCCGGCGTTGCCGGAACAGCCGTGCCTGCACGTCCCGGTCGACCTCGGCATCCGTCGGGCGCCGCCGGGAGTGCTGGAACAGCACTCGCATGTAGTTCTCGGTCTGCAACAGCCCTGGCACGTAGGCGAGCTGGTAGTTGTGCACCACGGTGGCGTCCAGCTCCAGCCTGAGGTAGCCCTGGTCACCGATCCCGTAGGCGTGCCACTCGCCCTTCTTCCGGGCTTCCCGGACCATGTCGATGATCTCGGTCCATTGGGCCCCGCCGATGTTGTAGAGGTCGAGCATGCTGCGCACGCCGTGCACGTCCACGCCCTGCTGGGCGGTTTCGATCCGGCCGAGCTTGCTGGTCGACCAGTCCAGCTTCGGCGCGGCCTCCTCCAGGCTGAGCCCGGCCTCCTCACGTAGCCGGCGCAGTGTGCGGGCGAGCTGCCGCTGCTGCAGCGTCCCCTTGATGCCCACCCACCTCCGACCACGTCACTGCCGGTGCCGATCATGGTCATGGGAAGCCGGATCTGGGAACCCAGCTCCAGCAGCCCAGCGACGTCCTCCCGTCTGGATTGTAGGAAGCCCACTGCACCAATCACGGGAGGAATCACCAGATGACCCCGCAGAAGCTGCCCGACCCACCGGAGCTCGTCGCGTTGTGTCGGGAGGGCAAAGACGGTCAGGAGGAGGTGGCGGGCTGGGCGATGGTGCTTGCGGACCACGTGGTGGGCTATGTCCCGGACCGCTCAGGCGGCGGTGCGGCCTCCTATACTTTCGAGTCGCTGGAGTCCGCAACCTGGCTCCTCGGCTACTCCGGCATTTACCCGGTGCGGGATCTCGTCATCCGATGAGCACCGGGCCGCTGCTTATCAACGCCATGCGCAACTGCCTTAATGCGTCCGGTGGATGAGGATGTCGATGGCGTTGTCACCCTCGCTGATCGCTGTCGCTGCCCGGCCAGCGGTGAGCAGTCCTGATCCGCCGCTGTCGCGGGGTGCGTGGGCGAGGGTGGTGGGGCGGTCGTGTGAGGAGGTGCCGGGCGCGGCAACTGGACGCCGAGGTTGCCACCCACGGCACCTGTCCAGTAAATCCCCCCACCTTCCCGATGGGGCTCCTGTGACGAATGTGACAGGGTGAGGAGAGCCCGCTCGGGAGCCGCAGCCGGGTGAGAACGACATCGCAACCCCCAGGGTAGATCGCGGACAGAACTCGCCGATGCCTCACCGCCATGTGCCGGTCGCCCTCCTAGACCGGAGCGTCCCTCGGAGACGTCGATACGATCGCCGCTTCGTGGAATCCGGCTTTGGCGCCGCCGAGGTCCGGATTCGACGACTACCTCTGGGCCCGCCCGTTACGTCCCCGATGGCTTGTGACGAGTTACGGCGGTCGGGCATCCCATTCTTTATGTGCGAGCACCCGGCTGAGGCTGCGGCTGACCAAGGCGGTTCGCGGCGCGGTGGCCCGGCCCATGCCGGACCTTCCGCCCTGCTTGACCTGCACGTACGTCTGGCCCCGCGAGCAGCGAGCCTGATGACCGCGTGCCCTCCGTGCTGCACTGAGCTGCGGGGATAGACTGGCTGGGTTGCGCGCATGTTCGCCCGTTGGGTCAGGCGCGTACGGACGTCGAAGGGAACCAAGCTCTGTGACGGAGATCACCCTGCCACCAGACGGAGACCGTGTCGAGCCGGTCGACATCCAGCAGGAGATGCAGCGCTCCTACATCGATTACGCGATGAGCGTCATCGTCGGGCGCGCGCTTCCCGACGTCCGCGACGGGCTCAAGCCGGTGCACCGCCGGGTGCTGTACTCGATGTACGACTCCGGTTTCCGCGCCGACCGAGGATACGTCAAGTGTGCTCGTGTCGTCGGCGACGTGATGGGCAACTACCACCCGCACGGTGACTCCGCGATCTACGACACCCTGGTGCGGCTGGCCCAGTCGTGGTCGATGCGCTACCCGCTGGTCGATGGGCAGGGCAACTTCGGCTCCCCGGGCAACGACCCGGCGGCTGCGATGAGATACACCGAGTGCCGGCTCACCCCGCTGGCGCAGGAGATGCTGCGCGACATCGACAAGGAGACCGTCGATTTCGAGCCGAACTACGACGGTCGCACCGAGATGCCCACGGTGCTGCCGGCCAGGATCCCGAATCTGCTGGTCAACGGCAGTTCCGGGATCGCGGTGGGGATGGCGACGAACATCCCGCCGCACAACCTGCGTGAGGTCGGCGCAGGTGTGGTCTACCTGCTGGAGCACCCCGACGTCGACGACGACACCCTGCTCGACGCGCTCCTCGAGCGGATCAAGGGCCCGGACTTCCCCACCCGCGGTCTGATAGTCGGCACCGACGGTATTGCTGATGCCTACCGCACCGGTCGCGGGTCGATCCGGATGCGCGGCGTGGTGGAGATCGAGGAGGACATCCGGGGTCGCACCACGCTGCTGATCACCGAGCTGCCCTACCAGGTCAACCCGGACAACTTCATCGAGTCGATCGCCGCGCTGTCCCGGGACGGCAAGCTCGGCGGGATCGCGGAGATCAACGACGAGTCCAGCGACCGCATCGGCATGCGGATCGTGATCACGCTCAAGCGGGACGCGGTCGCCAAGGTGGTGCTCAACAACCTCTACAAGCACACCCAGCTGCAGCACACCTTCGGTGTCAACATGCTCGCGATCGTCGAGGGCGTCCCGCGCACGCTGCGCCTGGACCAGGTCATCCGGCACTACGTGCGCCACCAGCTCGATGTCATCGTCCGGCGGACCCGTTACCTGCTGCGCAAGGCCGAGGAACGGGCCCACCTGCTGCGCGGCCTGGTCAAGGCACTCGACATGCTCGACGAGGTGATCGCGCTGATCCGCCGCTCACCCACGGTGGACGACGCGCGCACCGGCCTGATGGAGCTGCTGGACGTCGACGAGATCCAGGCGAACTACATCCTGGAGACCCAGCTGCGCCGGCTGGCCGCGATGGAGCGCCAGAAAGTCGCCGAGGATCTGGC
>DASYAZ010000034.1:0-30007 GCA_036501085.1 Pseudonocardiaceae bacterium
CTACCGGGTCGACCGCTGGTTGGAAACCCTGGGTGCCTCGCCCACCTGGACCCGGCACTGATCCGCACCCTCGCCGGCGATGGAGTCAGGCCGCCTGCCAGCCGGTTCGAGCCGCCCAGCGCTCGGCTCGATCCAGCGCGCCGGAGATGAACGGGGTCTTGGCGATGGCGTAGGCGTCGATGCTGTCCCATTGCTGTGCGGCCAGCTGGTGCTTGAGGTCGGCATAATTCCGGCGTTCTGCCGGACGGGCTCGCAGCCAGTCCCGCAGCAGCAGGGCCTCACGCCAGGTCGGTGAACTTGCCGGCCGGATGTGGCAGTTGACGGCGCGGGCGGGGTCGGCGTTGGTTGCCATCGCCTTGTCGTGGGTGGTGCCGTCGTGGGCGTTGTCCCACCAGCGGCCCTCTCGCTTGACGAGCCCGGTGCTGAGCAGGTCGCCGGCCAGTTGCGCGGCCATGTCGAGATGTGCGACTACCACCTGCAGGTCAAGCACATCATTGGCGTCCAGGCCGGGTACCGCTGTCGAGCCGATGTGGTCGATCCGGTGCGCGCGAGGGCCCGCTACCAGGGCAACCCGAGCCATCACCCGTTGTGCCTGCTGCGGCCAGCTGCCGTCGGGTGCCACCACGACCGGGGTGCTGGCCCGTGGCGCCGGGCGGTGCTGGTGCACGTTGGCAGCGAGGGGCTCGATGCGCTGGGTCCACAGCCGGTCGGTGGTGGCGAGGGTGTCGTCCCGGCAGCCGCTGTTGTCCAACCAGACGTCCGCAACGGCACGGCGCTGCTCGTCGGTGGCCTGCGCGGCGATCCGGGCAACCACGGCGGACTCCGTCATGCCGCGGTGGGCGACCAGCCGTCGCAGCCGTACCGCAGGGTCCGCGTGCACCACGACGACCAGTGGGAACCCAGCTGCCCGCCCAGTTTCGACGAGCAGCGGGACATCGTGCACCACGACGGCCTCGGGGGGTACTTTCGCAGCCAGCTCAGCGGAGCGTGCCGCGACCAGCGGGTGCACGATGGCGTTGAGCCGGGCCCGGGCGTCGGCGTCGGCGAAGACCAGCTCCGCCAACGCCGATCGGTCCAGTACCCCATCGCCGGCCAGGATCTCCGTGCCGAAGGTGTCAACCACGGCACGCAACCCCGCACTCCCGGGCTCAAGAACCTCCCGGGCGATCCGGTCCGAGTCGATGATCCATGCCCCGTGTTGCGCGAGCCGGGCCGTGACCATCGACTTACCGGACCCGATCCCCCCGGTCAGCCCTACCCGCAACATGAACGATGCGGGGCTGTGGCGGTTTACACTCCGCCCGAAAGCTTCTCCCGCAATGCCGCCAGCTGCTCATCACTGGCGAGCGAACCCGATCCGGAGTTGCTGGGGGCCGGCGCCTCGGTGGTTGCCGACGAGTAGTTCTGCTCCCCTTCTGCCGCCTCCGAATCCGCCTCGGAGGCCTTGACGACCTGCTTGCGGTGCTGCTCGAAGCGGACCTGGGCCTCGGCGTAGGCGCGCTCCCACTCCTGGCGCTGCTTGTCGTAACCCTCGAGCCAGTCGTTGGCCTCCGGGTCGAAGCCCTCGGGATAAATGTAGTTGCCCTCGCTGTCGTACTCGGCGGTCATGCCGTACTGCGTCGGGTCGAACTCCATCTCCGGAGACAGGCCTTCATTGGCCTGCTTGAGGGACAGCGAGATTCGCCGGCGGTCCAGGTCGATGTCGATGACCTTGACCATGACGTCGTCGTTGACCTGCACGACCTGCTCGGGGATCTCGACGTGGCGCTGGGACAGCTCCGAGATGTGCACCAGTCCCTCGATGCCCTCCTCGACCCGGACGAAAGCGCCGAAAGGCACCAGTTTGGTGACCTTGCCCGGCACGATCTGGCCGATCTGGTGGGTCCGAGCGAACTGCCGCCATGGATCTTCCTGGGTCGCCTTGAGCGACAGCGATACCCGTTCGCGATCCAGATCGACGTCGAGTACCTCGACGGTGACCTCCTGGCCCACCTCGACAACCTCGCTGGGATGGTCGATGTGCTTCCAGGACAGCTCGGAGACATGCACCAGGCCGTCCACACCACCCAGGTCCACGAAGGCGCCGAAGTTCACGATCGAGGAGACCTGGCCCTTCCGGACCTGCCCCTTGGCCAGCTGGTGGAGGAACTCGCTGCGCACCTCGGACTGGGTCTGCTCGAGCCACGCGCGGCGGGAGAGCACCACGTTGTTGCGGTTCTTGTCCAGCTCGATGATCTTGGCTTCGAGTTCGCGGCCCACATAAGGCTGGAGGTCGCGGACCCGCCGCATCTCCACGAGCGATGCGGGAAGGAAGCCGCGTAGCCCGATGTCGAGGATCAGACCGCCCTTCACCACCTCGATGACGGTGCCGCGCACCGGCTCTTCGTTCTCCTTGAGAGTCTCGATATTGCCCCAGGCGCGCTCGTACTGGGCGCGCTTCTTGGACAGGATCAGCCGGCCTTCCTTGTCCTCTTTCTGGAGAACGAGGGCCTCGACCTCATCTCCCACTGCCACAACGTCCGCCGGATCGACGTCGTGCTTGATGGACAGCTCCCGGGACGGGATGACGCCCTCGGTCTTGTAGCCGATGTCGAGCAACACCTCGTCACGGTCGACCTTGACGATGGTGCCTTCGACGATGTCGCCATCGTTGAAGTACTTGATGGTCTTGTCGATGGCGGCGAGGAAATCCTCTTCCGTCCCGACGTCGTTGATTGCTACCTGCTGGGCGGCCGGGGCGGTCGTGGTGTCGGTGGACATGCGGTGGGGTGCTCCGAGGGATTGGGTCGAGTGCGGTCGGGTAGGGGTGTCACGGTTGTATCAATGCTGTTGCTTCCCCACTACGACAGATACACATAACCCAGCGGATCATCATCTCTCCGCTGAACTGGCCAGACCTGGGCAGCATGGAACCCACAGCGCAACCTGATAGTACCCAGGCAGGCCTCAGCGCAGCAAACGCGGGCCCCAGCACTCGGCCAATTCCTGATGAGAGACTGCCTCACATGAGCGCCGCCCCGC
Source organism: Pseudonocardiaceae bacterium (assembly GCA_036501085.1). Taxonomy (GTDB): domain Bacteria; phylum Actinomycetota; class Actinomycetes; order Mycobacteriales; family Pseudonocardiaceae. The sequence goes on from DASYAZ010000034.1 coordinate 3,022, forward strand.
AACCCGGACCCGGCGAGCGGACCGTCTCGCGCGGCGCTGCCCGCCCCGCGGAGGCCGCGCTGGGTACCGCCGGTGTGCTGAAACGGCCGGTCAGCGAGGTGCAGACGCGTGCAGCCAACCGCCAGTGGTGGGACGCCGACGCGGCGGACTACCTCGCCGAGCATGGGGACTTCTTGGGCTCGGCCGACTTCCTGTGGTGCCCGGAAGACCTTCGCGAGTCCGGCGCCCGGTTGCTCGGTCCGGTGACCGGTCGCCGGGTGCTCGAGGTCGGGTGCGGGTCGGCACCCTGTGCGCGCTGGCTGGTCGCTCAGGGCGCCCGGGCCGTCGGTGTGGATCTGTCGGCCGGGATGCTGCGGCACGCGGTGGAGGCGGCGCGCGAGACCGGGATCTCGGTCCCGCTGGTTCAAGCGGACGCCGCCCAGCTGCCTTTCGCCGATGGCAGCTTCGATCTGGCGTGCTCCGCGTTCGGCGCGGTGCCCTTCGTCGCCGACTCCGCCGCGGTGATGCGCGAGGTCGCCCGGGTGCTGCGACCGGGTGGGCGGTGGGTCTTTGCCGTCAACCACCCGATGCGCTGGAGCTTCCCCGATGATCCTGGGGAGGCCGGCTTGACGGTGACGCAGTCTTACTTCGACCGCGCCCCGTACGTGGAGGTGGATAGTGCGGGCGAGCCCACCTACGTGGAGCATCACCGCACGCTGGGCGACCGGGTCCGGGAGATCGTCGCCGCCGGGATGGTGCTGGAAGATCTGGTCGAGCCGGAATGGCCGCCCGGGCTGGACCGGCAGTGGGGTCAATGGAGCCCGCTGCGGGGAGCGCTGTTCCCCGGAACCGCGATCTTCTGCTGCCGCCGCCCCTGATCGTGCGGGCACCCCGGCCACCCGGATCGCCAACCGGCTCCGAATGGCGGGTGTGGCCCGGTTAGTGTGCGGCGGCGTCCCAGGACTGGCCGGATCCCACTGAGACTTCCAGGGGCACCTTCAAGGCATAGGCCGAGGCCATCTCGCGCCGGACCAGGGTCTCCAGGGTTGCCCGTTCGTTCTGCGCGACTTCCAGGACCAGCTCATCGTGGACTTGCAGCAAGATCCGGGACCGCAGCTGCTCAGCACGCAAAGCTCCCGCCACCTGGAGCGTGGCCACCTTGATGATGTCCGCGGCGCTGCCCTGGATCGGGGCGTTGAGCGCCATCCGCTCGGCCATCTCCCGGCGTTGCCGGTTGTCACTGACCAGATCGGGCAGGTAACGCCGCCGTCCCATGATGGTGGCGGTGTAACCATCCGTCCGGGCTCTCTCCACCACGGTGCGCAGGTAATCCCGGACCCCGCCGAACCGGGCGAAGTATTCTTCCATCAGCTCACGGGCCTCCTCGGTGGAGATCCGCAGCTGCGCGGACAATCCGAATGCGGACAGGCCGTAGGCCAGCCCGTAATTCATTGCTTTGATCTTGGCGCGCTGCTCGCCGGTGACCGTGGCCGCGCCCACTGCGAAAACCCGCGCGGCGGTGGCGGCGTGGAAGTCGAACCCCGAGGTGAAGGCCTCGATCAGCGCGGTGTCCCCGGATAGATGCGCCATGATCCGCATCTCGATCTGGCTGTAGTCCGCCGTCATCAGCTCCGCATAGCCCGGGCCGACCACGAAGGCCTGCCGGATCCGGCGCCCGGACTCGGTGCGGACTGGGATGTTCTGCAGGTTCGGTTCGGTCGAGGACAGCCTGCCGGTCGCGGCGATGGTCTGGTTGTAGGTGGTGTGGATCCGGCCGTCCTCGGCGACCGCCTTGAGCAGCCCATCCACGGTGGTCTTGAGCCGGGTGGCGTCCCGGTGCGCCAGCAGGTGCGCCAGCAACGGGTGCCCGGTGGACTGGAAGAGCGTCTGCAGCGCGTCGGCATCGGTGGTGTACCCGGTTTTGGTTCGCTTGGTCTTGGGCATGCCCAGCTCGTCGAACAGCACCACCTGCAGCTGTTTGGGCGAACCCAGATTCACCTCGCGGCCGATCACGCCGTAGCAGTCCTGTTCAGCTTGCTTCACCGCGGCCGAGAAGCCGGCTTCCAGCTGGGCCAGCACGTCACCGTCCACTGCGATGCCGGCGTTCTCCAGTTCGGCCAGTTCGGCCAGCAGCGGCAGTTCCATGTCGGCGAGCAGGTGCCGGCCTGCTATCCCATCCAGCTCGGCGTCCAGCGCGATCGCCAGTTCCGCCACGGCGCGGGCCCGCAGGATCTCCCCAGTGGCACGGGCGGCGGCGTCCTCGTCGGCGAACAAGCTCGGCTGGGTGCCCTCCCCGGATTCGACCCGCAGCTCCCGGTGCAGGTAGCGCAGTACCAGATCCGCAAGATCGAAGGACCGCTGACCTGGCCGGACGAGGTAGGCGGCCAGCGCGGTGTCGCTGGTCAGGCCGGCCAGCGCCACGCCCCGCGCCCGCAGCGCGTGCAGTAGCGGTTTGGCGTCATGCGCGGCTTTGGGCGCAGCCGGGTCGGCCAGCCACTCGGCGAGCGCCCGCTCGTCCCCAGGGGTCAGCGCGCGCGGATCGAGATAGCCACCCTCGCCGTCCGGGGCGGCCAGGGCCAGGCTTTCCAGATCCCCCGCACCCCGGGTCCAATACCCGCGGAAGGCCAGCCCGGTCCGGCGCCCGTCGCGGGCGTGCGCGTCCAGCCAGGCGGCCAGACCACCCTCCTCGATCGGCCCGCCGCGTACCTCGAAGCCCTCCTCGGCCTCGGGCTCCGGTGCGCTCAGCGTGGCGAACAACCGATCCCGCAGCACCCGGAACTCCAGCTCGTCGAACAGCCGGTGGACCGCGTCGCGGTCCCACGGTTTCAGGGCCAGGCCGACGGGTTGGTCCGGTATGTCGACATTGCGGACCAGCTCGGTCAACTGCCGGTTGAGCAGTACCGAGGCCAGGTTCTCCCGCAGCGCATCGCCGGCCTTGCCCTTGATCTCGTCCACCCGATCGACCAGGGCGTCCAGCGAGCCGAACTCACGCACCCACTTCGCCGCGGTCTTGTCTCCCACCCCGGGAATGCCCGGGAGATTGTCCGAGGGGTCCCCGCGCAGCGCCGCGTAGTCGGGGTACTGCTGCGGGGTCAGGCCGTAGCGTTCGGCGACCTCCTCCGGGGTGAACCGGGTCAGCTCCGAGACCCCTTTGCGCGGGTAGAGCACCGTCACCTGATCGCTGACCAGCTGCAGGGCATCCCGGTCCCCGGTGCAGACCAGCACCTGGAAGCCGTCCGGCTCGGCTCGGGTCACCAGGGTGGCGATGAGATCATCGGCTTCGTAGTTCTCCTTGGTGAGAACGGGGATCCCCAGGGTGGTGAGCACGTCCTGGATCAGTGACACCTGACCGCGGAACTCGTCGGGTGTGCTGCTGCGGTTGGCCTTGTACGGCGCGTAGGTCTCCGCGCGGAAGGTCTTGCGGGAGACGTCGAACGCGGCGGCGATGTGGGTGGGCTGCTCGTCGCGGATCAGGTTGATCAGCATCGAGGTGAAGCCGTAGACCGCATTGGTGGTCTGCCCCGTGGTGGTGCGGAAGTTCTCGGCAGGCAGGGCGAAAAAGGCCCGGTAGGCCAGCGAGTGGCCATCGAGCAGGAGCAGCCGCGGGGAGTAAACCGTCACGGCCCGCGAGTGTAGGCCCGGTCACCGACAACCAGGTGGGGCAGCGCCTACTGTGACTGGGATGAGCACGCCTGGGGTTCCGTTCGAGGTGGATCCGCCCACCGGGGAGCTGATCGCCCGCTGGGCGGGTGAGCAGCTGATGGACCGGATGGGGATCAAGATCACCGAATGGGAACCGGAGCGGGTGGTGGGGACCATGCCGGTCGCGCACAACCGGCAGTATTTCGGGTTGCTGCACGGCGGGGCGAGCGCGGTGCTCGCGGAGAGCCTGGGCTCGGTGGCCGGCTGGTTGTGGGGTATGCCGGACCGGATTCCGCTGGGGGTGGAGCTGTCCTGCTCGCACCACCGCTCGGCCACCGCCGGCGAGGTCACCGGCGTGTGCACGCCGCTGCACCGCGGCCGCACCGTGGCGACCTTCGAGATCCGGATCAGCGACGATCAGGAGCGTCCGGTCTGCACGGCGCGGCTGACCTGCTTGTTCCGTGACCGCCCTGCCGGCTGACCGGTGCGTCGGGGGGCGGGCTGCCCTGATGGGTGAGCTGCCTGGCAGATAGCCCACTATGTGCGGGTGTGGACGGAGGAACCCGGGTCCATCCCTAGATCGCACGGGCTGCTGCGCGCGCTGGTCTTGGTGCTGGTCGTCCCCCTGCTCACCGGCGTCGCGCTGCTCGGGCTGGCCGCACCCGCGCCGGCCGCAGCGCAGCCACCGCCGCCCCCGCAGCAGCCGGGTTTACCGGTCAACGGCACCCTGCGAAATGCCGATGGCACCTTGCTGGCCGGTGTCCGGGTGCTGGTTGTCGACTCCAGTGGCCGGCAGGTGGCCTCGACCATCTCCAACGCCACCGGTCGCTGGGAGTTGGCGGTGCCCGGGCCCGGCAGCTACACCTTCCGGATCGACCGGCAGACCCTGCCCCGGGGCGTCCAGCTGCTCCAGGGCGAGGTGGTCCGCGACGTGGAACCGGGCACGTTGTCGCTGGTGGTGTTCCGGTTCGGCGAGCAGCGCGAAGGCCTGCAGAGCTCGGCGAGTGCCCAGGTAGCGCGGGTTCTGGTCGACGGCATCCGGTTCGGCCTGGTCATCGCCATCACCGGGATCGGTTTGTCGCTGATCTTCGGGACCACGGGGCTGACGAACTTCGCGCACGGCGAGCTCGTCACCATCGGGGCAGTCGTGGCGTGGGTGTTGAATGTCCACGCCGGGCTGCAGCTGATCTGGGCCACCGTGGCGGCGATGGTGGTCGGTGCCGCGCTCGGGGCGGCGAATGACCTCGTCATCTGGCGGCCGATGCGGCGGCGCCGGGCCGGCCTGATCGCCCAGCTGGTCATCTCCATCGGCCTGGCTCTGGCGCTGCGCTACCTGGTGCTGATCTACCTCGGCGGCCGGTCGGAATCGTTCACCGACTACACCGACCAGGTGGAGCGCAACTACGGGTTCATCAGCATCACCGACAAGGATCTCGCCACCATCGTGATCAGCTTGATCGTCCTGATCGGGATCGCGCTGCTGCTGCAACGAACCCAGATCGGCAAGGCGATGCGCGCGGTGGCCGACAACCGGGATCTGGCCGCCTCGTCGGGTATCAACGTCGAGCGGGTGGTGCTGTTCGTCTGGGTCCTGGCCGGCGCGCTGGCGGCGCTGGGTGGGGTGCTGTTCGCCCTGTCCGACCTGGGCGGGACGGTGCAGTACGAGATGGGCTTCAACCTGCTGCTGTTGATGTTCGCCGGGGTGATCCTCGGCGGGCTGGGCACCGCCTACGGGGCACTGGTGGGCTGCCTGATCGTCGGGGTGCTGGTGCAGGTGTCCGCCCAGATAATCCCGGTCGATCTGAAGTACCTGGGCGGGCTCGCGGTGCTCATCGTGATCCTGGTGATCAGACCGCAGGGGCTGCTCGGCAGCCGCGCGCGGATCGGGTGAGCAGATGATCGATTTGGCGAGCCTGCTCAGCAATGGAATCGCGGCCCTGGTCGGCCCCTCGGCGATCTTTTTCGCCTTGCTCGCGATCGGGTTGAACGTCCATTTCGGGTACACCGGCCTGCTCAACTTCGGCCAGATCGGCTTCGCCCTGGTCGGCGGGTACGGCATGGGCATTTCGGTGCTGAATTTCGGCGTGCCGCTGTGGGGCGGTGTCCTGATCGGGATGGCGGCCGGTGCCGTCCTCGCGTTGCTGCTCGGGATCCCGACGCTGCGGTTGCGCGCGGACTACCTCGCCATCGTCACGATCGCTGCTGCGGAGATCCTGCGGCTGATCACCCGGTCGACCTCGATGACGGGTTTCTCCGGTGGGACCCAGGGGCTCACCGGCTACGGCGGCGGTTTCCGCGCACTCAGCCCATTCGACAACGGCCACTTCTATGACCTCGCCGGAGTGCGCTTCCTCGGCCAGGACCTGTGGTCGATCTGCGTGGGCTGGATGGTGGTGGCCCTGTCACTCATCCTGGTTTTCCTCCTGGTACGTAGCCCGTGGGGCCGGGTGCTCAAGGCGATCCGGGAGGACGAGGATGCCGCCAGGGCACTGGGTAAGAACGTCTTCGTCTACAAGATGCAGGCCTTGATGCTGGGCGGGGTATTCGGTGCCGTCGGCGGGATCGTCTTCGCGCTGACCACGCAGTCGCTCACGCCGGACTTCTACTCGCCACCTCAGACGTTCTTCGCCTACGCGGCGCTCATCATCGGTGGTGCGGGCCGGGTGTTCGGTCCGGTCATCGGTTCGATGATCTTCTGGTTCGTGCTCTCGATCACTGATAACTTCCTCCGCCAGGCCACCGCGGGACGTAACCCCCTCATCTCTTTCATCGACAATCAGGATGTCGGCGCCATTCGGTTCGTCCTGGTCGGGGTGGCGCTGGCGTTGCTGATGATGTTCCGACCGCAGGGCATCTTCGGTAAAAGGAGTGAGGTGCTGCTCGATGCGCGCTGAGCATCCGTCTGCCGGAGTGCCCGCGCAGCCGGGCGCCGGTAAACCCGACCCGGTGCTGGTGATCGATTCGATGACCCGGTCGTTCGGTGGTCTGCGGGCCGTCGACGTGGCCCACCTGGAATTCCAGCGGGGCTGGATCACCGGGTTGATCGGCCCGAACGGGGCCGGCAAGACCACGCTGTTCAACCTGCTCACCGGATTCGACCGGCCCAACTCCGGCCGCTGGAGCTTCGACGGGAAGCCGCTGTCCCGGCTCGCTCCACACCAGGTGGCCCGTCGCGGGGTGGTCCGTACCTTCCAGCTCACCAAGGCGCTGGCCAAGCTCACTGTGCTGGACAACATGCGCCTCGGTGCCCCGAAACAGACCGGGGAACGGTTCGTGGGTGCCCTGCTCAGCACCTGGGGACGGCAGGAGCAGGCCATCACCGGCCAGGCGATGGAGCTGCTGGCCCGGTTCCGGCTGGATGGCAAGGCGGGCGATCTCGCCGGCTCGCTGTCCGGAGGGCAACGCAAGCTGCTGGAGATGGCCAGGGCACTGATGATGGATCCGACCGTCGTGATGCTCGACGAGCCGATGGCGGGGGTGAACCCCGCGCTCACCGAGAGCCTCCTCGAACACGTCAAGTCACTCCGCCGGGACGGCATGACCGTGATCTTCGTCGAGCACGATATGGACGTCATCCGGGATATCAGCGACTGGGTGGTGGTGATGGCGCAGGGCCGGGTCATCGCCGAAGGCCGGCCCGAGGCACTGTCGTCGAACAAGGCGGTCGTCGACGCTTACCTGGGCGCGCACCACGACCAGGCCCTGGAATTCGACGCCGAGGGTAATCCGGTGGGCCAGACAGCGGTGCTCGTGGCTGAGATCGCCAGCGAGCTCGAGGCCGCCATCGAGCGCGGTGAGGATCTGTCCGCATGAGTCCTCCGCCCAGCCCCCGGCAGTCCCTCGGGCAGTCTCCCGCGGAGCTCGCCGCCACCGCGGCGCGGCATCGCGAGCTGGCCGGCGGTGCGCTGTTGCGAACCGATGAGCTGGTGGCCGGCTACCTGCCGACGGTGGACATCCTGCAGGGATGCAACTTCTTTCTCCGCGAGGGCGAGATAGTCGGCATCATCGGGCCCAACGGTGCCGGAAAGTCGACGCTGCTCAAGGCGATGTTCGGGCTCATCCCGGTGCGTGGTGGCACCGTGACGCTGGCCGGAACTGATATCACCTCAGCCAAGGCGCACACGCTCGTCACCAAGGGCGTGGGTTACGTGCCGCAGAACAACAACGTGTTCCCCTCGCTCAGCATCGAGGAGAACATGCAGATGGGCGCGTACCTGCGGCCACGCGCTTTCGCTGCCCGGTTCGACACGGTGTGCTCGCTGTTCCCGTTGCTGGGGGAGCGGCGTAAGACCAGGGCCGGGGCCCTGTCCGGTGGCGAACGGCAGATGGTCGCGATGGGCAGGGCGCTGATGATGGAGCCCTCGGTGCTGCTGCTCGACGAGCCCTCGGCCGGGCTGTCGCCGATGTTCGCCGACGAGGTGTTCGTGCGCTGCAAGAAGATCAACGTAGCCGGGGTCTCCATCGTGATGGTCGAGCAGAACGCCCGGCGCTGCCTGCAGGTCTGCGACCGCGGCTACGTATTGGACCAGGGCCGCAATGCCTACACCGACACCGGCGCAGCCCTGATGACCGACCCGAAGATCATCGAACTCTACCTCGGTACCCTCGCCGCTCCCTAGCCCTCTACCGCATTCAGCGGGCTCAGCGGGGATTCGGAGCAGCGAATAACCCCGCCCCGCCCGCTGAATGCGGGGAGGGAGGGGGTTAGCGGGCGCCGACTATGCGGTACTGGGTGGCGACGTCGTCGATTTTGTTCTGGGCGTTGATCTTCAAGATCGCGTAGGAGCCTACGGCACGCTCACCGGCGGCGGTGAAGTCCAGCGTTCCGGTGACGCCGTCGTAGTCGGGATTGCCGCCGCTGTCGATGATGTCCCGGCACTGGCGGAAGGTGGTGCACTTCTCGCCGTCCTTGGTGATCCCGTTGATCTCCGAGGCGATGTCCACTCCCTTGGTCGACTTCGCCCGCTCGGCAGCCAGCGCCGTGATGATGACGGCGTCGTAGGACTCACCGGCGTAGTTGAAGTCCACCAGCGCGGGGTCGTCAGTCCTGAGCCGCTGCTCGAAGGTGGCCGCGAGCTTGGTCTCCGGCCTGGTGCCCTTCATCCCGTTCAGCAGGCCAGGAGGTAGTCCCATGCCCAGCGCGTTGCCCATGTTGCCGTCGGTGCCGTAGACGAGCTTCTGCCCAGGCCCGATCCGCACCTCGCTCATCCTGGTGAGGATCTTCTTGGATTCGTCGAACCCGATCACTGCGATGGCATCCGGATTGAACTGCCGGACGTCGTCGACCTCGGTGTTGTACGACGTCGCGTTCGGATCGTAGATGATCTTCTGGATCTGGTTCTGCGGGACGCCCGCGGCTTGCAGGTTCTCGGCGGTGTTGTCGGCCAGACCGCTGCCGTAGGGGTCGTTGCGGGCCAGGATGGAGATGCGTTGTGCCCCATCGCTGGCTATCAACGCCGCGAGAGCCTGCGCCTGCAACTTGTCGGGGGGAGCGGTGCGGAAGTACAGGCCCTTGTCCGGCCAGCAGGTGAACTCGTCGGAGGTGTTGGCCGGGGAGAACTCGACCACCCCCGCGCCGATGATCTTGTCGATGACCAGCTTGGTCACGCCGGAGGCGGCCGCGCCGATGATGACCTGTGCACCCTGGCCGAGTTCCCGATCCACGGTCTGGTTCGCGGTGTCGGTCTTGTCGTCACCGGAATCGCCCCGGATGCTGACGATCGGGTTGTTCAGCACCCCGCCCGCCGCGTTGATCTCTTTGACCGCCACGTCCACGCCTGCCGACGTGGGCGGGCCGAGGAACGACAGGCTGCCGGTTTCCGGGAGCAAGGTGCCAATCTTCAGCGGTGCGGTGCTCGGCTGCCCGCTGGCTCTGGCCTGCGCGGGTTGGCAGTTCTTCGCCGGCGGGCTCCCGGTGGCCGGTCCGGTGCCCGTGCTGGCTCCACCCCCACATCCGGTGATCCCGATCGACAGGGCCCCGAGGAGGGCCGCCGTACGGAGGATGGTGCGCTGCGCCATTCATGTCTCCCTGGAGAACGAACGCCTGCTGCGGGCAGCCGTGGCCGATGTTCCGCGATGCGATCGTCAGACCGTAGTGCTGCCGCTGGCAGGTGGAGGCAGTTGGTCGCTGGTCGTGACGAAGATGTGATCCTTAGGACAGGCTCTCCAGAACGGCCTGGGCCACCGCTTTCATCGTGGTCCGGCGGTCCATGGCGCTGCGCTGGATCCACCGGAATGCCTCGGGTTCGGTAAGGCCATGCCGGGCCATCAGCAGTCCCTTGGCTCGCTCCACGGTCTTGCGGGTCTCCAGCCGATCGGTCAGCCCCGCGACTTCGTTCTCCAGTGCGCTCAATTCGCGGAAGCGCGATACGGCGAGCTCCACCGCGGGCATCAGATCCTTGCGATCGAAGGGCTTCACCAGGTAGGCCATCGCACCCGCGTCGCGCGCCCGTTCCACCAAGTCACGTTGGCTGAACGCGGTGAGGATCACCACCGGTGCGATCCGCCGCTCCGCGATGATCGACGCCGCGTCGAGGCCGTCCATCTTCGGCATCTTGACGTCCATGATCACCAGATCGGGACGCAGCGACTCGGCCTGCTCGACGGCCTGCTCGCCGTCCGCCGCCTCGCCGACCACGACGTAGCCCTCCTCGGAGAGCATCTCGACGAGATCCAACCGGATCAGTGTCTCGTCCTCAGCGACGAGCACCCGGTGCCCGGCTGCCGACCGGCCCGGCTCGATGGGTGCGCTGCCCTGACCGGCCTGCGGATTCACCCTCAGATCTCCCTGTCTCGTGGCGACACCCGAACTACGCACACTAGCGATTTCGGGAGCCGGCCGGGGACCATCCAGCCCAACCGGTGCAGTGATCCGGCCGACATCAGCGCTCGCTGCACTGCTAGCATCCCGGTGGTTCAACGCGAAGCGATGTGCTGGCCGGGATGGCGGAATAGGCATACGCGGACGCCTCAAAAGCGTCTGTCCTCACGGGCGTGCGGGTTCGAGTCCCGCTCCCGGCACAATGGCGAATTCTGGAGTCGTGCCTTCGCTCCCAGCATGATGAGCGCCACACGGCACTCGCGGGGAACGGCACCGGGGGATAGGCACTCGTAAGGTGTCAGGGTGGACTGGCACGACTGGCACAACGATTACCGGCGGCCTGAGTCCGCGCTCGGGCGCCGCCTGCGACTCGTCCAGGATCAGGTCCGGCTGGCCCTCGGCAACTGCCCGCCCGGCCCGTTGCGAGTGGTCAGCCTGTGCGCCGGCCAGGGCCAGGACCTGCTCGGCGCACTGGCACAACATCCCCGCCGCGAGGACGTCACCGCCCGGCTGGTCGAGCTGGATCCGCGCAACGCGGCGCTGGCCAAGCAGGCCGCCGAGGCCACCGGCCTGGACCGGATCGAAGTCGTAGTGGGCGACGCCGCGCTGACCCACCACTACCGCGGAATGGTCCCCGCGAACCTCGTACTGGCCTGCGGGGTGTTCGGCAATATCACCAACCAGGACATCAAGCGCACCGTGGCGCACTGCGCCCAACTGTGTACCCGCAGTGGAATACTCGTGTGGACCCGGCATCGCCACCCACCGGACCAGGTGCCATGGATCTGCCGTCGGCTGGAGGAAAACGGCTTCGAACGGCAGTGGCTATCCGGCCCGGATGAAGGTTTCAGCGTCGGCGTGCACCGCTTCACCGGTGAGCCGCAACCGCTGGATCCCAGCGCCCACCTGTTCACCTTTATCGGTTACGACGTGCTGGCCCGGACCACCAATCCGCACTGAGTGACGCTGATCTCGATTGGAGTGCTGGCCGCCGTTGTGACGACATCCCTGCTGGCCTGTCCAACAGCCTGCGGCTGCACGGATTCCGGACGCTCACCCCGTCGGCATGCCGGGTCATGACCGCCGTGCACCAGCGGGAGCCGTTGGACCTGAATCAGGTGGACGAGTACTCCTGCTTGAGCTGTGTCGTGGCGAACATCCTGTATGTCCTGGGGGCCACCGGTAATCCGGACCCGCAGTGGGTTGACCGCGAGGTGGGGCGGGAGACCGGGTGCGCAGCCGAACGTGCCGAGGCCCGGCGCGTGCTGCTCCGGCAAGGCCTTTGCCTGCACACGGTGTGTTCGTACCGGCCTGATCAGTTCCTGCGGGAGGGTCTGGAGTACCTGAGGCACTACTACCACCGGGAATGGGATCCCTCGTGGGAGGAGCACTGGACGCCGTACCGGCTGGAGCAACACCGCCGCGAGTGCCGTGCGATGCGGGAACTGAGCACCGCCGGGATGCGCACCGAGCACCGCCGGCCCACGTTCGCCGATCTCCGCGACGCGCTGGACCGCGGCCGGCTGGTGTGGATCTCTGTTGACAACGACCTGGGCGAGGTCGACTGCCACGCGGTCCTGGTCTACGGCTGCCGGGGAAACGTTTTCGATGTCTACTCACCGGAGACCTCCGGTCGCTGCTTGCAGCAGTACCGCCGCGGGCGACTGGGCAGGGCGTGGCTGCGCAGCGAGGGGATGACCGCTGTCTGGGCCCCGGAGCCATCCCTCGGGTCTGCCGGTTGACGATGCAAGGTGCATGCCTTGACAAGTATATTCTCAAAGGAGCATATTCGGGGCTGTGACCGATGCCATCTGGTCGGCTCTGGCGGATCCACATCGACGCGCGGTGCTCGACCTGCTGCGCGACCGTGCTCATGCGGTCAACGAGCTGGCTGACGCGCTCGGTGCGACCCAGCCGGCCACGTCCAAGCATCTCCGGGTGCTCCGCGAGGCCGGTCTGGTGCGGGTCCGTAAGGACGCGCAGCGCCGCATCTACGCGATCGATCCCGGGTCGATGGCGGCGCTCGATGCGTGGCTGGCGCCCTACCGGCACCTGTGGAACGACCGGCTCGATGCGCTCGGACGTCACCTTGACCACCTGGAGGAGAACTGATGGACCGCGGAACCTATATCGAGCGCGACGGCCGGCCAGCCGTGCGTTTCCAGCGCCGTTACCCCCACCCGGTCGAACGGCTCTGGGCGGCGGTGACCGAACCCGGGGAGCTCGCGCACTGGTTCCCCTCGACCGTGCGGATCGAGCCGCGCGCGGGCGGGACGATCGCATTCTCGGATGATCCACATGTTGAGCCGAGTTCCGGCACGGTCCTGATGTTCGACCCGCCGCACCGACTCGCCTTCACCTGGGGGGGTGATGAACTGCACTTTGAGCTGTCACCGGTCGGGGACAGCAGTTGCGAGCTCACATTGATCAACGTGCTCCAGGCGCGGGACACGGCCGCGCGCAACGCTGCCGGTTGGAGCGTCTGCCTCGCTGAGCTCGGCAAGCACGTCTCCGGAGCGGTTGCTGGCGGGCCACACAGCGACACCGCGGAATCGTGGCGGGTCCACTACGACGCCTACCTCGCAGACGGCTTGCCCTCGGGTGCGCATATCCCCGCCTGACGGGCGGCATCGCCGGCATCGGAAGCCGTGGCGGGCAGATCCCGCGGATCAGGCGGGGAGGCGTTGGGAGGTGAGCAGGGCGGTGCCCGCGGTGGCCAGGCAGGCCAGGGTGCCCAGGATGAGCCACGGTTTGCTGACGTCCTTGCGGACCGTCTGGTAGCCGACCTGCTTGTCGAGGGTGTCGTAGACCTGGTGGATCTGCTGGTTGCTCTGCGCGGGGTAGAACTCGCCACCGGAGAGCTGGGCGATCCGTACCAGCGAGTCGTCATCGACGGGAACGGGGGCTTGCTCGCCCTGGATGTCGACGGTGCCGTAGGGGGTGCCGAATGAGATCGTGCTGATCGGGATGTGCGCCGCCCCGGCCTGGGTGGCCACCGCGAACTCATCCCGGCCGACGTTCTGCTTGCCGTCGCTCATCAGCACGATCCGTGCCGGTGGCCGCCCCTGGCCCAGGCCGGGGAGGGACTTCTCGAATGAGTCGATCGAGGCCAGCGCGGCGGCCAGCGCCTCCCCGGTGGCGGTGGACTCGGCCAGGGTGAGGGTCTGGATGGCTCGCGCGGCCTGATCCCGATCGGTGGTGGGAGTGACCAGCACGGTCGCCGTGCTGGCGAAGGATTCCACCCCCAGGTTGATCCCGGCGGGCAACCCGTGGATGAAGGAGGTCGCAGCATCCTTGGCGGCGGCGATGCGGCTGGGTGTGACATCGGTGGAGTTCATCGACAGGGACACGTCGATGACCAGCATCACCACCGCTCGGTCCCGGGCGACCTGGGCATCGGCGGTGGGGCCGGCCAGACCCACGGTCAGCAGCAACAGGGCCAGGACCAGCAACGCCGCGGGGATGTGCCGGGGCCATCCCGGCCGCCGGGGGGCGATCTTCTCCAGCAACTGCAGGTTGGCAAAGCGCAGCAGGTAGCGGCGGGACCGCCGCTGGACCCACACGTAGCCGGCGATCACCGCGGCGATCGCTGCCAGCAACCCGAACCAGCCGGGCGCTGTGAACGACATGCCGGGCAGTGAACCCAACGACTCATGCAACCCCGGTAAGGCGTGCTTCAACGGGGGTGGCGGAATCGCCGAGCCAGTTCGGGGTGGTCTTCCCACCACAGCGTGGACCGTGCGGGGACCGGTGCGCCTGTGGCGGGCGTCACGGCGTCGAGGGTGTCGAGCTCGGCGTCGATCTCCACCGCCTGCTGCTGATCTTCCCGCATCATCCGGGTCACGACCGCGCCGAGGAAGGGCAGCCCGGCCAGATCTCCCCCGATCCACAGCACTCCGGCGCCGATGATCTGATCGAGCCGCGGGTCGGGACCCCAGCTCCGGTGCAGCGCCAGGTAGTAGTGCGGGGCGATCAACGGGCCCAGCCACAGGACCAGACCCAGCACCCCATCGAAGATCACCTCTGCGATGCTGATCGCCACCGCCAGCACGTAGGGATCCTTACGCGGGGTCGGGTCGAGACGGAAGCGGGTCCAGAAGTAGCAGAACCCGGCGGCGACCAGGCCGGTGCCCACCGCCGCGGCGATGACCGCGGAGCGCAGGCTCGCCTCGTAGAGCGGGGTGAGGTACAGCACGAACAGTGGAGCGATCAGTGCGGTGGTCATGACCGGGGGAAAGGTCAGGGCGCGGGCAGCGGCACTGTGCAGGATCCGGCCGGCTCGCCGTGCGGCCGGCCCGGGAAGCGCGTCCCGCAGCAGCGTCAGCGGCGCCCCCAGCGCCAGCAGCATCGGCGTGACCATCAGCAACACGATGTTCTGGACCGCCCGATCCCAGAACAAGGTGCCGGCGTACACGCCGACGAAGCTCACGCTCACCAGCAGGATCGATGCCAAACCCGTGATGAACCACCAGGATCGGCCCGCCGGCCAGGCCACTCCCCGGCGCCGCAACCGCCGCACGCCCAGCGTGTACCCCGCCGCCAGCCCACAGACCACCAGCAGTGTCCCCGGGGTGGGCGTCCACCCGGTCAGCACCCGCTCCCAGGTCAACGGCGGCGGTGCAACGGCCAGCACATCCATCCCCACCGCCCCAGCCTGCACCCCAGCCCGGTAAAGCGCCGATCAAGCCACGGTCACGGTGCCCTACTTCACGCAGGGGATCCCGGCGCCGGGGAGGGTGTCGGGACCGTCACCGTTCGGTGCTGCGCCGGGGGGCGGCGCAGGCCTGGCCGGTGCTGCGGTACCGGGCGAGTGACCGCGGGCGGCGGTGGTGAGGACCGGAGGCATCGAGTAGCCGGTACCGAGGACCACCCGGAGATGCCCCGCGGGCACCGTCGGATCCTGCGCGGTGGGTAGCCCCCCGAGCAGCCCGGCCAGTGCGCCGGCCGCGCCGGTGGATCCGGGACCCGGGTAATAGATCGTCGTGCTGCTCAGGTGGCGGTAGGCGGTGCTGGCGACTCCCGGGGTGAAGCCGGTGGTGGTCAGCGCCTGCTCCAGCGCGCCGGCCAGCCCGTTGCGCCCGGTGGCGTTGACGACGTCCACGGTGCCTGAATCCGGCGGCGGCGGCGGCGCGGCGGGGCTGGGGGAGGAGCTGTGATCCCCGATCAAGTCGTGCACGAGAGCCTGAATCGCGGGCACGTCGACGAGGTTGACATCCTCACCGGCCGGGTCGGTACCGAAACGGATGATCGGCAAGGTGGTGAAGGTGACCTTGCCGCCAGTGATGCTGGAGGCTTGCTGGACGAACGGCAGCAGGTCCAAGCCGGTGTCTGCGGCGATGTTCTGCTTGGCCACGTCGATCAGTTCGCGCAGCCGGACTGGATTGAGCAACGTTCCGGCCTGCTTGAGCTGGTAGATCAGCGACGCGATGAAGGCCTGCTGGCGCCGCTCGCGATCCAGATCGGTGAAGTTCAGCTCCGAGTGGGCGTAATCGCGCCGCTGGCGCACGAAAGCGACTGCCTGCGCTGCGTTGATCTGCTGGTATCCGCGGTGGAAATTCGCGCCGGAGAAGTTGTCGCGGGTGTCCTCATCCAGGCATACCGTGATCGGTGCCAGCACGTTGGCGAGCTGGTAGAAGCCCACCAGGGTGACCTCCACGAAGTGGTCGATCGGGACGCCTCCCAGGAACTGGGCGACCGTGTCGACCTCCTCCCGGCGGCCGGCGTCGCGGCTCTGCTGCTCGACACTGACCCGATCAGTCGCTCCCGCGGCTACCAGCTCCTTCTGCTCCTGATCGTAGGCGAAGCCATAGGCTTGTTTGATCTTCCCTTTCGCGACGCCGTCCGGGCTGCCGGGGAGGCTGACGTAGTCGTCGCGAGGGATGGAGATCGCGGTGGCCCCGCTGCCATCACCCGGCAGATGGACCAGCATCAGCACGTTGGCGTTGAACCCGCCGACCTGCTGATCACCCGCGTGCAATGCACGGTAGATCGACGTGGGCAGCGGGTCACCTTTCTCGTCCAGGCGGCTGTCCAGGCCCATGATCAGAATGTTGGTGGCGCCACCCACTGACTTGGGGGCGTCGGTGCGGATGGCCTGCGACCGGCCGATCCCGGTCAGCAGGTCCTGGTACTGCCCCCAGCCGTACCCGGTGATGGCCAGCACCAACAACGACGCCAGCGCTACCATCCAGCGTGCGGTCCCCGCTCCCCGGCGACCCACGGCGGGCACCGGGTGGTGCCCCGCCATCCGGCGTGCCGAGGTCGCTCGGACCCCTGACCGCGGCCGCTCGGGCGCGCTGCGCCGGGTGGGTTCGGACCGGTTCGGCGGGGGAACCCTACGGCGGGGTGCACCGGAACCCGGGGGATCCGCGGCCCGGCGCGGCCGCTCATGCCTGCCCGGCAGGTCCCCTCGTCCTTGCCCGGAGCGCGCCGGAGCCCGGGGTGGCATGGAATCTCGGGGTGGTACGGGCCGTCCAGGGTGCTGCGCGCGACGCCGGCGGTCACCGGGAGGCTCCCCGCTGGAACCTGAGCGCCGATCGCCGCCAGCCACACCACTCCCTGGGCCTGTGTTACCCGCATCCCCGGCTCCCGGCAGACCATCCCGGCTTCCGGTAGACGCGCCAGCCTAACGATCGTTGTGGTCGCTCACCCGGACGGCTGGGTCGCCGCTGACGCCGGAAGGGTGCGTTCCAGCGCCTGCCAGCCGGTGTCGTGGGCGCGTTCGGCGGCTTCGGCGCGCCCTCCGCCGCGGAGCCCGAAGAGTCGTTTGGCGAAGAGCAGGTAGCCGACGACCGCCAGATTGATGATCAGCGCGAGAATCTTGGTGACCGTGATCCGGCCGGTCAGCTCGTACACCTCGGGGACCAGCAGCAGCGTCGTGGCGACGAAGGTGAGGTACTCGGCCCAGCGCCGCGCGAACCACAGTCCCACGGCCTCGATGCCCTCGAGCAGCGCGTAGCCGGACACGACCAGTCCCACCAGCCAGAGGGTGGAGGATTTGGCCCGGAAGGCTCGCTCAATCTCATGGAGGAGCCCCCCGCCGGCCTGGCCGTTCGGCCCTCCCACCCCGCCCTGCACCGCGTCGAGGATCCGGTAGAACGTCGGGCTCAGCGCGGCCCGGTCGGCGGCGAAGAGGAATATCGCGGCCGCCAGCACGCCGAGCACGACGAAGTGCACGAGCCGGTCTATGGCGATCAACCGCAGCACGTACCGGTCCCGCAGCGGCCGTCCCCGCAGCGGGAGCTCGATCTCGGAACGATCGGGCAGATGCTCGCGGGCCGGTGCATCGGGTGGGGGCAGCGGTACCCACGCGTCGCAGCGCACGCAGCGGTACCAGCGCAGCCCATCACCGGTCTCCCGCACGAGGAGATCGTCATCTGGGCGGATCGTCGCGACGTCGGTGCCGATCAGTTCGTGGCCACGCAGCCCGCAGCCGATCAGCTCGTAGTGAAACCGGCGCCGGATCCCGGCGGAGCGCTCGGTCCCCGGTGGTAGCTCTTGACGCTGCTTCATCTGCTTCACCACTCCCAGGTTATGTCCTGGCCGGTCGACCGTAGTTGACTGACTCCGCGCAGCGGCCGGCCCACTCATCCTGCCGAACGGGTGACGCAGGGCCATGCGGCCCGCACAATGGGTCTTGCCGATGGTCTTTTGAGTTTTTTCAAGGTTTCTTCACAGGATTTCGTCACAGGTTCTCCAGCACCCGTTCCGGAGGTGGCCCGGTGTCCTCCCCAGCAGACCTGCTCACGTCTCGCTTCGGCGACGGTCTGGCGTCCGGCCCTGACCTGGTTGCGGCGGCGGAGACCGCCGTGCGGCAGGCCTTGGTCCCGCTACACGGCCAGCGCCCCGACCTGCTGTGCATGTTCATCTGCGGTGATGATGCCGCCTCCGTGGAATCGGCCGCTGCCCGCGCGACCGAGGTGGCGGAAGCCCGCACAACTCTGGGGTGCCGAGCCGGTGGCGTGATCGGCGCCGGCCAGGGACTGGAAGGAGTTCCTGCGGTCAGCGTGTTCGCGGCCTGCCTGCCCGGGATCCGGTGCACGCCCTTGCACCTGGAACTGGCGCATACCCCGGATGGGCCAACGGTGGTCGGGATGCCGGACCGGCAGGACGACGACGCCGTCGCCGTGCTCCTGGCCGATCCGGCCACTTTCCCGGTGTCGGAGTTCGTGCAGCGCTCAAATACCGATGAGGCCATCCTGCCGCTGATCGGTGGTGTGGCCAGCGGCCCGCACGGTGGCGGGCACGCCCGGCTGTTCCTGGACGGCAACACCGTCCCGGCGGGCGCGGTAGGAGTGGTGCTCGGCGGGTCCGTCGCGGTTCGCACCGTGGTCAGCCAGGGCTGCCGACCCATCGGCCCGCCGATGGTCGTCACCAGGGCCGAGCGCAACGTACTGCTGGAGCTGGCCGGAATGCCCGCGCTGGCCAAACTCGAGCAGATCGTCTCCGAGATCGCTGCTGAGGATCGGCAGGCGGTCTCGCACGGACTGCACATCGGTATCGCGATGGACGAGTACATCGAGGAGCACCAGCGCGGTGACTTCCTGATCCGTGGCGTCATCGGTGCCGACCAGCAGCGGGGCGCGATCGCCATCGGGGACCTCGTGGACGTGGGCCGGACGGTTCGCTTCCAGGTTCGGGACGCCTCAGCTGCCGACGAGGACCTCAACGAGCTGTTCGACCGGTTCCGGTCCGATGGCGCTCCGGTGGGCGGCGCGCTGCTGTTCTCCTGCAATGGCCGGGGAAGGGCCATGTTTCCCAGCGCCGATCATGACGTGCTGGCGGTGCGAACCGGTCTCGACATCACGGGCGTGGCTGGGTTCTTCGCGGCGGGAGAGATCGGGCCGGTGGCGGGGCGCAACCACGTACACGGGTTCACCGCGTCAATCCTGGTGTTCGGTGCCGGAGTCCCGTAAGTGACGGTGCGGTTGCTGATAGATCCGGCGGCCGGTGCGCCCTACCGGAGCGTAAGAGCGGCGTCCGGTGTCCGCCCGGTGCCTGCCCGGCGGCTGCTCCGTGCCAACCCGATGCTGCGCCCGCTGTGCGGGTAACAAGGCACGGTAGAGGCTGCGAAGTCCGTCACTGATCGCCATGGCCGGCCCCTTCAGCTAGCGACCCTTCGCCGCTAGGACCCGGGCATGGTGGGCGCTGTGTCTTGCCTCGGCGTGGCGGGGAGCTGTCGCCTGGGTGAACGTTCTCGCTTGGTTCACCCCGAGCCGGTGATCTGCGCGGTGGCAAGGAACTCGGCGCGGGCCACTACCCCGATGTCGGCTTGATCGGTGAACAGGCCGTCCAGCCCGCTGTGCAGGTAGGTGGCCTGCTCGTCGATCGCTCGCCCGTAGTCGGTGGGCACGCAGTGTGAACCGGAGCAAACCTGGTAGCCGGCCGGGAGGAAGGTGTTCTCGGCCCGGAAGGTGTAGGGATGCACGAGCAGGCCGGCCTGATGCGCATCGGTAACCAGGGTGGTGGCCGAGCCCAACGTGCCATCGGCGTTGCGCGGGATGACCTGCAGCTTGTCCGGGGCGATCGCCTGGGCGTAGCCCGCGATGCCGCGCAGGCCCCCCGGAGTGCACAGCTCGGCGTAGCCGGGACCGGACCCGGCGGCGACTGTGTCGAAGGGCCTGCCGGTGGTCTCCAGCAACTGGACCGCCCTCGCCCGCAGGCCGGCTTCGTGCAGCTGCCTCAGGTTGGTGACCTCGAATGACTGCACGAACACCGGGGCATCGCGCTCGTTGAGCCCGTTGCTCCGCAGCGTCTCCAGCAGGCGGGGTTCCAAGGGCAGGCCGGCGTTGCGGAAGTACGTGGGGTGTTTGGTCTCCGGGTACACACCCAGCTCCCGGTGCAGCTCCCTGGACAGCCGCACCCGCAGATCCAGCACCTCCTGGAAGGTCGGGATCTGGTAGCGCCCGTCGAACAGGGTGTTGTGCTGGCGGATCTGGGGTATCCGCTCCACCGCCCGGAGTGCCTTGAGCTCGGCGAGAGTGAAGTCCTCGGTGAACCATCCGGTCACAGCGACGCCGTCGAGCATCTTCGTCGCCTGGCGGGAGGCGAACCGGGGATGGTCGGCGACGTCGGTGGTACCACCGATCTCCGGCTCGTGCCGGCAGACCAGCACGCCGTCCCTGGTCGCCACGAGATCGGGTTCCACGAAATCCGCGCCCAGCCGCGCGGCGAGCTCGTAGGAGGCCAGCGTGTGCTCCGGCCGGTAACCGGCGGCCCCCCGGTGGCCGATCACGATGGGGGCCATCCTCAGGCGCCTGAGGAGCTACGGAAGGTGCGCCGGTAGGCCTGCGGAGTCACACCCCGGGTGCGGGTGAAGTGCTCCCGCAAACCCGCCGCCGAGCCGAAGCCGGATCGGCGTGCGACCTCGTCGACCGGCAGGCCGTCGGTCTCCAGCATCCCCTCGGCCAGCCGGACCCGTTGGGACAGCAACCAGGCGTAAGGGGTGGTGCCGGTGTGCGCCCGGAAGCGGCGGGCGAAGCTGCGCGCTGACATGTGTGCCCGGGCCGCGAGCATCTCCACCGTGAGCGGCTCGGCGGCGTTGCGCTGCGCCCAGCTCAACACCTCGCCGAGCGGGTCGCCCGAGGGCGGGACGGGCTGCTCGATGAACTGCGCCTGCCCACCCTCGCGATGCGGCGGGACCACCATCCGGCGGGCCACCGCGTTGGCCACCGAGCTGCCGAACGCCTGCCGCAGCAGGTACAGCGAGGCGTCGATGCCCGCAGCGGTCCCGGCACTGGTGATCACGGGGCCTGAGTCCACGTAGAGCACGCCGGGATCCAGATTCACCCGGGGATAGCTGCGGGCGAAACGCTCCGCGTGCCGCCAGTGCGTGGTGGCTCGCTGCCCGTCGAGCAGCCCGGTGGCTGCGACTGCGAAGGCCCCGGTGCAATGCGCGAGTACCCGGGCTCCCCGGTGCACTGCAGCGCGCAGCGCGTCCTGCAGCTCGACCGAGGGCTCGCCGTCGCGATCCCACGAGGTGACCACCACCAGATCGGCGGTGTCCAGCCGTTCCAGGCCATGCTCGGGAACGATGCGCAACCCGGTGTCGGTGCGCAACGGGCCAGGTTCACCCGCGACCACCGCATAATCGAAACCAGGCAGCCCGTCAGCGGTGCGGTCGAAGCCGAAGACCTCACTGAACACGCCCAGACCGAAGGTGCCCACCCCCTGGCAGGCGATCGCGGCCACGTCCCGGAGCTGCCACGTCGACGACGGTCCGGCGGATATGATCGGCAGGGACATAGTTGGCAGGATAGCGGGGACACTCGTCATTTCTGCCACGGCCGGCTTAACTCCAGGTGACGCATCCCGGCCGATCCGGTGGTATCCGCCTCAGCTGGTGATGTCCTTGGTGGCGAATCGCCTCCAGGCCGCCAGCCCGAACACCGTCGCGTAGGCCAGCCCGGAGAACGCACCGCTGGCCAGGTGGGTCCAGTCGATCGGGGAGGCCAGCAGGTCCGACCACGCTGAGTTGAACCTGGTGGGCAGGAAGTCGCGCAGATCTCCCAGCGCGCTGATGGTCTCCAGGATCTGCGAGAGGATCGAGACCATCACCGCGCCACCCACGGCTCCCAGTGGCGCGTCGGTGCTGACCGAGAGCAGCAGCGCCAGCCCAGCCACCCAGGCCAGCTGCAGCACCAGGTAGGCGGGTACCAGCACGAGCCGGGCCGCGGCGGGCAGGAAACCCAGTGACTGGCCGGTGGGGGAGACCAGGTCACCCGCTCCGTAGGCCACCACCCCGACGGCCATCGCCACCGCGGGCAGCAGGACCAGTGCGCAGACCGACAGCAGCGCCGCCACCGCCGCCTTCTGCCGCAGTAGCCGCCCGCGGGGAACCGGGGCGGCCAGCAGGTAGCGCAGGCTCGACCAGGACGCCTCGCTGGCGACCGTGTCGCCGAAGAACAGCGCCACCACCACGACCAGCAGGAAGCTCACGGTCGAGAACAGGGCGAACACGGTGAAGTTGAGCCCGCTGCTGGTGGCCAGGTCGACCAGGGTGGCCCCGCCGCGGTTGCTGCCGTCGCGCCCGACGCTGAAGGCCAGCCACAGCAAGAACGGCAGCAGCGCGAGGAAGCCCAGCGTCAGGAGGGTGCGCCTGCGCCGGAGCTGGCGGACCAGCTCCACTCGCAGCGGCAGGGTCGCCGCGGCCCGGTAACCCGGTGCGGCACCCCGGTCCTCCAGGGTCATTCGATCGCTTCCTCTCCTACGAGCTGGAGGAACGCCTCCTCCAGCCGCCGGTGCGCGGCCACGGCCTCGACCCCGCCGCCGGCCTCGACGATCTCTGCGACGGTGCCCGCGGCCACCAGCCGGCCCCGGTGCATGACCACCACGTGACTGCAGGTCTGCTCCACCTCAGCCAGCAGGTGGCTGGAGATCAGCACGGTCGCGCCGCGGGCCGCATAGTCATGCAGTACCTGGCGCATCGCGTGAATCTGCGGTGGATCCAGGCCGTTGGTCGGCTCATCGAGCACCAGCAGATCCGGCCTGCCGAGCATGGCCTGGGCAATCGCCAGGCGCTGGCGCATACCCTGGCTGTAGGTCGCCACCCGCCGGTGCACCGCGTGACCCAATCCGGCGATCTCCAATGCCTCGTCGATGCCGGCGTCCACGAGGGGCCGGCCGGTGGCCGCCCAGTAGAGCCGGAGGTTGGCCACCCCGCTGAGGTGCGGCAGGAACCCGGGGCCCTCCACGAACGAGCCGATCCGGGACAGCACCGGTACGCCGGCCGTCACGCGGTGTCCGAATACCCGCAGCTCACCGCCGGTGGGTCGGATGAGTCCCAGCAGCATCCGCAGTACCGTCGTCTTGCCGGCCCCGTTGGGTCCCAGCAGCCCCAGCACCTGCCCGGGCTCGACCCGGAAGGACAGGTCGTCAACCGCGGTGAGGCCGCCGGGATAACGCTTGGTCAGCCCCCCCACCACGAGCGGTACCCCGGCCAGTTCAGGGTCGGCGTCGCTGGCGCGCCCGCGGCGGATCGCCATCAGGACCCCGAGCGCCAGCGCCAGTCCGGCCAGCGCGCCCATCCCGGCGAGCTGGCCGGCGGGAAGCGGCATCGGCGCCGGCTCCCCGGGCACCACCGGCACCGCCAGGCGCGGATCCCCGCCCAATGACACCGTGTACCCGGCGGGCTGCGGGGGCAGCGCGTACCCGCGGTCGGTCGTGGCCACCGCGACGATCAGCCGGTGCCCGGCTTGCACCGGTCGCACCACCCCGGCCAGCGTCACGGTGACCTCCACCGGGGTGCCGTCAGCGGGTAACTGATCGATCCGCACCGGGGCCACCGCACCCCCCGGCAGCGTGCGGCGCCCATCGGTCCCGAGGTCATAAAGCTTGACGAACAGCACCGCTTCGGACGACACCGGGGCGATGCCCGGGCGTACCGCGGCCACCCGCAGCCGGATCGTCGGTGCCCCGGCGACCTCGAGCGGGTCGGTCAGCGGGTCGGTCCGGAACGTCGCGGTCTGGCCGGGCAGGTCCACGGCCACCTGGTCCAGGTTCCCGGCACCCTCAGGTAAGGCTGCGCCCAGGCCCGGCAAGCTGCTCAGCGCGGCCGGGCTGGCGCCGGGTGGGCGGATCACCTGCTGCGGTTCGCCGCGTAGCGTCAGCTCCCGGCGCTGCACGGGGGCGCCGCTGAGTCCGGGGTAGGCGGCGGTGGTGACGGTGCGCGGGGGGGCGCCCCTGCGGGTGCCGAAGATCCCCGGCACCTGGTAGTCGAACCCAGTGCCGGGATTCGGGCCGACCCCGCGGAGGTAGTAGTCGAACCAGGCACCGACCTGGTCCTGCACCGCCGCGTCAGGTGCGCCGCCGTCGTGACCGCCTGCGTACCAGATCACCTTCAGCGGAGCGCCCGTCGCGGCGATCTGGCGGGCGGTGGTGTCGGCCTGGTCCAGCCCGAACAGGGTGTCGTGTTCGCCCTGGACGAGAAGCGTCGGGGCGGTGATGTCGCCGGCTACGGTGCCGGGTGAGGAGCGCCGCAACAGCGCCTCGACCTGTGGGGTGAGCCGGCCGGTGATGGCGGCCTGGGTGTAGGCGGCACACACCTCCGGGCGGAACCGGCCGCACGCACCGGGCCGGCCGGCATCCTGGCCGGCCACCCCGCCGAAGAGGTACCCCGCCCAATCCCGCTTGAAGACCCCATCCGGGGCGAACGCACCGGGAACGGGAGTGCCGGCGGCGCCGAGCGACCGGCTCGCTGCGTTCGGGAACAGCGCTTGGCCCAGCTCGTTCCAGGTGATCTCCGGCGCGACGGCATCCACCCGGCGGTCGGTCCCGGCCAGCAGCAAGGCCAGCGCGCCGCCGTAGGAGGCACCGGCGGCACCCACCCGCGGGTCGCCCGGGCGGTCCTGCACCACCTCGGGCCGCCTGGACAGCCAGTCCACCAGTGCCCGAGCGTCGGCGACCTCGTAGTCCGGGGAGTCCAGCCCTACCTCTCCGGTGCTGGCGCCGAATCCCCGGGCGGTCCAGGCGAGGACGACGAATCCTCGGCGTGCCAGCTCCGTAGCCTCAGTGCTGACTGAGGCCTTGCTCCCGCCGAAGCCGTGGGCCAGCAGCACCGCAGGCGCCGGGGTGAGCGCCGGCAGGTACACCGTCGCATCCAGGCGGACCTGGCTGCTGCTTCCCGGCGCCGCAGGCACGCTGATCGTGACGTTCCGGGTGGTCACCGGTGGTTGGCCGGGCTTCAGCGTGATGGCCAGGACTACGCCGGCGCCCACGAGAAGTGCCGCGACGATCGCGAGGGCGACGTGCCGTCTGGGCAGCTGCGCCAACCGGGCCAGCCGGACCATTCGAGGCACGCAGCCGACGGTATGTCACCTGGCTGCGGCACCGCAGCAGTCTCAGCGAATTCTCAGCGGGTACCCGGGTAGCGCCCCGGGATGGCGATGGGGGAGACTTGCCCGGTACGGGAAGGGGAGTATTCCTTCGCGGCGGTGCCGTCATCACGGTTAGCCCGCAGTGCGGGTAGCCCGGTGCCGTCGACCGGTTCTACCGGTGGAAGAGACCTTCGGTGCTCGACGGCTGCCGTCTGCCCGGAGGTTTCTGTGAATGTGCCCCTGTGGGTGTGGTTAGCAACAATCGGTGGCCTCCTTCTGCTGTTCCTGCTCGATCTGGTCATCGTCGACCACAAACCGCACGCCGTCGGTATCGCGGAAGCGGCCCGCTGGGTGGTCTTCTACCTCGCCGTCGCGGCGGCGTTCGGGCTCGGAATCTGGTTGTTCGCCGGCCAGACCTTCGCCATCGAATACCTCGCCGGGTATCTCACCGAGTACTCGCTGTCGGTGGACAACCTGTTCATCTTCGTCATCATCATGACCACGTTCTGCGTGCCGGCCGCTCACCAGCATCGAGTGCTACTGATCGGGATCATCATCTCGCTGATCATGCGGGGTGCGTTCATCGCCGCGGGTGCGGCGCTCATCTCGCGCTTCAGCTGGGTGTTCTACCTCTTCGGTGCGCTGCTGATCTACCTGGGCTGGCGGCAGATCCAGCATCGCAAAGAGACCCCCGAGTTCCAGGAGAACGTCCTGCTGCGTGCTCTGCGCAAGATGGTCCCGATGACCCCGGACTACCACGGAGCGCGGCTGGTGGTGCAGCGCGACGGCAAGCGGTTCGTCACACCGATGATCGTGGTGATGCTCGCTATCGGCTCGGTCGACCTGATCTTCGCCCTGGACTCCATACCTGCGATCTTCGGCCTGACGAAGGAACCCTTCATCGTCTTCACCGCCAACGCGTTTGCCCTGATGGGACTGCGGCAGCTGTACTTCCTCATCGGCGGGTTGCTCAGCAGGATCGTGTACCTGTCGATCGGGCTCGGTGCCATCCTCGGGTTCATCGGCGTCAAGCTCGTGCTCGAGGCGCTACACGAGAACTCGCTGCCCTTCCTCAACGACGGCGAACCGTTGCACGGGGTACCGGTGGTGGGCACCGAGCTGTCCCTGGGAGTGATCGTCGCCGTGCTGCTGGTGACGGTCGTGGCCAGCTTGGTGAAGACACGAAGGGATTCCCAGCCAGAGGCTCAGCCCACCCAGCTGAACCAGCCCGATCCCGGGCCGGCCACCGCGGACGGATCTCCGGATCGCATCGAGAGCCCCACTGCCCTCGGTCCGGAGCGCGCACCCGGCACGCCCCGGACCGAGCAGAGCTGGTAACCCACGGGGATCGGGCCCGCGAGCCTTGTCGCGTTACTTGCCGAAGACGTCCTTCACCGCGTCTTTGACCTTCTCGCCGGCTTGCTTGACGTGCCCCTTGGCCTGGTCGCCCTGGCCTTCGGCCTCCAGTTCCGGATCGTCGGCCAGCCGCCCTGTGGCCTCCTTCGCCTTGCCCTTGAGCACATCAGCTTGGTTATCGATCTTGTCGTCGGTTCCCACAGTCAGCCTCTCCTGTTTTGGACTATGCCTGCAGCCTAGCGGGACCTTCCCCCTTAGCGTGATCTTGGCCTTGGGTGGTTCGCGGTAGCGGGTCTGGGTTCGGGCTGCGAGCTGGGCGGTTGTGCGTGTTGGTGATCGACAGATGGCGCTCAGGTGTGTATTACCTAGAAGTGTG
>DASYAZ010000035.1:0-25647 GCA_036501085.1 Pseudonocardiaceae bacterium
GCGCCGAGACTCCCGCGCCCCACAGGAACGCCGCGACCAGCAGCCGCGACGGCTCCGGCTCCCAGCGGTCCACCCACAGGAAGACCGCCACGACCAGCATCACCGGCAGCGTCGCCGCCATCATGCCGACCAGCACCGAAGCCCCGCCGATCGCGGTGCTGATCAATCCGAGTGCGACGAGCACCGGGATGGCCAACCCGACCAGGCCCAGCACCGACAGCAGCTCACGGTCGCGGTGCCCGGGACCGCCCGCCGGCGCGGCACCGCCCGGCCCGAACCCTGTCATGGCGCCGCACCCTATGCCCTGCCCTGATCGCATCCATTCGGCCTAGCCCACATCAGACGGACACGGACGGGTGGTGTCTGGCCTCGACCAGACCACCTGATCACCGTTTGTGTGCCTAGCGCGACATCCCGTGTCGTTTCCGGCACACAGACAGCGATCAAGGCGGCGCAGACGTGCCAGCGTCTGAATCAGAGGTCGTCCGGGTCGGGATCGTCCGGGCCGTCCGGGGTGCGGCAGCAGTGCTCCAACCAGAGCGCGGCCGCCACCAACGATCCGGCGCAGAGCGCCCCTATCACCGCAGTGGTGGTGTCTGAGGCGGCAACCTGCAACTGGGAGCGCAGCGGGAGCACATAAGCGAGCACCCCCAGCCACGCTCCCCCGGTGATGGCTCCGGCCAGCGAGGACGCCTTGGCCAGCACGACGGCCTTCGCCGCGGTGAGTGCCTGCACCGGCCGGCTCCCCGGCTCGTGCCGGATCCGCGCCCGCAGGGTGTTGCCCAGCACCACTTCCACGACCGCGAAGGCCAGCAGGGTGGTCCCGGCGGGCTGCGGCAAGGTGGGCATCGCGCCGTAGGACAGTTGCAGCAACAAGTTCACCAGCGCGCCGGCGACGGCGGCTGCGACGGCGAGATCACGCGCCCGGGTGAAGGTCACGAGAGTTCCAGCACCAGGTCGTCACGGCGCCGCACACTGCGCCGCTGGTCAGCCGGCAAGGCGGCGAGCAGCGCGGCCACCGGGCCGCGCCCGGGGAGCACGGCGTGCGGCGCCACGTCCAGCCAGGGCACCAGCACGAAGGCCCGCTGGTGGGCCCGCGGATGGGGCAGCGTCAGGTGCGGATCGTCCTGGCGGGTCTGCGCCACGTCGATCACATCGACGTCCAGGGTGCGCGGCCCCCACCGCAGCGTCCGGGTGCGCTGCGCGGCCGCCTCGCAACGCTGGCCGCGGCGCAGCCACTCGTCGGCGTCAGTGTCAGTGTCAGTGTCATCGACCAACAACACGGCGTTGAGGAACTCCTCCTGCGCCACCCCGCCCCAGGGTGCGGTCGCGTAGACCGGCGAGGCCGCCCGGACCGCGGAGCCCAGCAGGGCGACACAGCCGCGCAGGTACCCCATCCGGTCACCCACGTTCGATCCGATCGAGAGCACGGCAGGGGTCATGAGCGGGCACGCCGGGTGGTGACAGCGACGTCGGCGAAGGGCAGCGACAGCGGAGCGGCAGGTTTGTGCACGGTCACCTCGACGGCGTGCACTCGCTGGTCTGCCAGCACATCCGAGGCGATCCGGGCGGCCACCGTCTCGATCAGGTTGCACGGCTCGCCCTCGACGATCCGGGCGGCCCGCTGGGCCAGCGCGTCGTAGTCCAGGGTGGCGGGCAGCTCGTCGGTGGCCGCCGCGGGACCCAGGTCCAGCCAGACTGTCGCGTCGATGACGAATTCCTGCCCGTGTACCCGTTCATGTTCGTGCACACCGTGCCGGCCGTGCACCCGCAACCCGGTCAGCGTGATCCGGTCCTCGGAGCGCGGTGGGCTCACGGCCGCCCTCCGGCAGGCTGGACGACGGCGGCGCCAACGTGCCAGGCAGCAGCCACCGCGACAGCATCGCGCGAGCCCGCCACATCGTGCACCCTAACCCCCCACGCCCCGGCTGCCGCGGCCAGCGCGGACACCGCCGCAGTGGCGACATCCCGCCCCGCGAAGGAGCGCGCCCCGCCTGCCCCGTCCGCCAGCAGGCTGCCGAGGAACCGCTTGCGGGAGGCCCCGACCAGCACCGGGAACCCCAACTCGATCAGCGCATCGAGATGGCTCAGCAACTGCCAGTTGTGCGCTGCGGTCTTGGCGAAGCCGATCCCGGGATCAAGCACCAATGCACCGGGATCCACCCCGGCGAGTACCGCGGCGTCCACCCGGGCCACCAGCTCGGCGCGCACCTCGGCGACCACGTCGGAGTAGCTGGCCAGCTGATCCATCTGCTCGCTGTGCCCGCGCCAGTGCATGAGGATCCACGGCGCGCGGCACTGAGCCATCGTCGGAGCCATCGCCGGGTCGGCCAGGCCACCAGAGACGTCGTTGACGATGATCGCTCCGGCTTCCAGCGCCGCCTCGGCCACCGCGGCTCGGGTGGTGTCCACGCTGCAGGGCACCCCGCGGGCAGCCAGCTCCCGCAGCACCGGCACCACCCGTGCGATCTCGACGTGCGCAGGCACCCGGTGCGCGCCCGGGCGGGTGGACTCCCCTCCGACGTCGATCAGGTCGGCTCCCTGCGCGTGCAGTGCCAGTCCATGAGCGACGGCGGCGTCGGGGTAGAGGTAGCGACCACCGTCGCTGAAGGAGTCGGGCGTGACGTTGAGGACGCCGACCACCGCGCAGCGACCGGGAGCGGGCAGCAGCGGATGCACGATCATCTCCGCATCATCAGGTTCAGCACCTCACCCCGGGAGGAGGCGCTGGTCTTGAACAATCCCCGCACGGCCGATGTCGTGGTGGTCGACCCGGGCTTGCGGACGCCGCGCATCGCCATGCACAGGTGCTCCGCCTCGATCACCACGATCGCGGCCTGCGGTTGCAGCCGGCGCACCAGAGCATCCGCGATCTGCGAGGTGAGCCGTTCCTGTACCTGCGGTCTTTTGGCGTACAGATCGACCAGGCGGGCCAGCTTCGACAACCCGGTGATCCGGCCGGCCGAGTTCGGGATGTAGCCGACGTGTGCCGAGCCGTGGAAAGGCACCAGGTGGTGCTCGCACTGGCTGTACATCGGGATGTCCCGAACCAGCACCAGTTCGTCGTGCCCCTCTTCGAACGTGCGTTCCAGCACCAGGTCAGGCTCGACGAACAGGCCGGCGAACATCTCCCGGTAGGCCCGGGCGACCCGGGCCGGAGTCTCCCGCAATCCCGCCCGGTCCGGGTCCTCCCCGCAGGCGATCAGCAGCTCACGCACCGCGGCCTCGGCTCGGTCGTGGTCGAACACCCGACCCGAGCCCACGTCGGGCCCTGAATTGATGGTGCTGGTCATGGGCGGACCTCCGCGCGCTGACACCGCGTGGGCCTAGGGACAGTGCGGGACGGCCTCAGCGCTCCCGATCCTCGCCGAGCCAGGGTTTCTGGTCGTCGGTGGGGGGGTCCTGCGGCACATGACCAGCCGGTGGTGCGGGACGCCAGGAGGGGGCAGGCGGCTCGGTAGCCGGACGCCAGCCCGGCGGCGCACCATAGTTCGGCGGACCTGGATTGGCCGGCCCAGGATTGGTGGGGGCCGGGTGCGATGAGCCCGAGCCGGATGAGCCGGAGTTCACCGGGCCGTTGCCACTGCCTGGCCCCTGCGAGCCGCCCGAACCGCGCGAGGGCAGCGGGTAGGACTGGGAATACGTCGGGAACCCAGCCTTGGCGGGATCGGGCACCTGCTGCCCGCTCACGCCACCGTTAGGTGTGTCCGGGGCCGTGGTAGGAGGAGCGCCGGGGAGTGTGCTCGCCGGATACACCGGATGCGGCGGCCCCGCACCGTTGGGTCCAGGGTGACCCGGCGGGCCGTGCGGCGGGCCACCGGGAAGATCGTCCGCGCCCGGTGCCACCCCGACCGGAGCGGGCTCCCGCTCCGGTGGGGGCCATGGCTCACCCCGTTCCTTGGCCAGCTCACCGGCCGTCTTGATCGGTGGTTTGTCCGATGGGGTACGCCCGCCGAAGTCGTTGAAAGCGGTGATCCGGGGTCGCTTCTCCACCCCGTTGAAGACCCGCTCGAGGTCCTTGCGCTGCAGTGTCTCCTTCTCCAGCAACTCGACGACCAGCTCGTCGAGGATGTCCCGGTAGGTGTTGAGCACCTCCCAGGCCTCGGTGTGCGCGGCCTCGATGAGCGCCCGCACCTCCTCGTCGATCTCGTGCGCGACTTCCAGGGAGTAGTCGGGCTGCCGGCCGGCCGAGCGGCCGAGGAACGGGTCACCCTGTTCCTGGCCGTACTTCACCGCACCCAGGCGGGCGCTCATGCCGTACTCGGTCACCATCGCCCGGGCGATCTTGGTGGCCTGCTCGATATCCGAGGATGCCCCGGTGGTCGGCTCGTGGAACACCAGTTCCTCCGCGGAGCGGCCACCGAGTGCGAACACCAGCCGGGCGATCATCTCCGACCGGGTCATCATCTGCTTGTCGTCCTCGGGCACCACGAGGGCATGCCCGCCGGTACGCCCTCGGGGCAGGATGGTCAGCTTGTAGACCGGGTCGATGTCCGGCATCGCCCAGGCTGCCAGCGCGTGACCGCCCTCGTGGTAGGCGGTGATCTTCTTCTCTCGCTCGGAGATGATCCGGCTCTTGCGGCGCGGACCGCCGATAACCCGATCGACCGCCTCCTCCAGCGCGGCGCCGTTGATGAGGCGGCCGCCCTCCCTGGCGGTGAGCAGTGCGGACTCGTTGATGACGTTGGCCAGGTCGGCCCCGGAGAACCCGACGGTGCGCTTGGCCAGCCCTTGGAGGTCGACGTCGTTATCGAACGGCTTGCCCTTGGAGTGCACCTCAAGGATGGCCCGACGACCTTGGATGTCCGGCGCGGAGACCGGGATCTGCCGATCGAATCGACCGGGCCGCAGCAGCGCGGGATCCAGGATGTCCGGGCGGTTGGTCGCCGCGATGAGGATGATGCCGCCTCGGGCGTCGAACCCGTCCATCTCGACCAGCAACTGGTTGAGGGTCTGCTCGCGCTCGTCGTGGCCGCCACCAAGTCCAGCACCGCGCTGGCGGCCTACCGCGTCGATCTCGTCGACGAAGATGATGCACGGCGAGTTCTGCTTGGCCTGCTCGAACAAGTCCCGGACGCGGCTGGCTCCCACGCCGACGAACATCTCCACGAAGTCCGAGCCGGAGATCGAGTAGAACGGCACCCCGGCCTCGCCGGCCACCGCTCGGGCCAGCAGCGTCTTGCCGGTACCGGGCGGGCCGTAGAGCAACACACCCTTGGGGATCTTGGCGCCGAGGGCCTGGTAACGGCTGGGGTTCGCGAGGAAGTCCTTGATCTCCTCCAGCTCTTCGACGGCCTCATCGGCACCCGCGACGTCGGAGAACGTCGTCTTGGGCATGTCCTTGCTCAGCTGTTTGGCTTTGGACTTGCCGAAATTGAGTACCCGGTTACCGCCGCCCTGGACGTTGTTCATCATCCACAGCAGCAGCAGGAGCAGCACACCGAGTGGGATGAGGTAGATCAGCACCTGGACCAGCAGCGACTGCTGGGTGACCTTGGTGTCCCAGCCATCGGTGATCTGTGCGCCCCGCAGCGCCTGGGTAATCTGGTCGGTGCTCTGCGCGGGGTACTGGGTGAGAACCTTGGTGCTGTTCTGGGCCACCCCCGGGATCGGGTGGTCCAGGGTCAGCCGGAGCCGCTGTTCCTTGTCCTCGAGCGTCGCTTGCTTGACGTTGTGCTCGGTGAGCTGCTGCAACGCCTGCGACGTGGTGATCTGGCTGTATCCCCGGGTGTCGTCGAGCAGGAAGCCGAAGGCGTAATAGAGCAGCAACCCGGCTACCACCCACAACAGCGGGTTGCGGAGAATTTTCTTGCGGTCCATTCGGCTACGGCCCTCGGTGGCCTCGACCCTCCTGAGCTGGCTGTGCTAACCCTGCAGACCCTCGATAACACTGCTGCCAATGCTGACGACTGCTAGCGCTGGCGTGCCATCGCGGGCAGCAGGCGCTCCCGTTGCCCCTACCCTACCTGCCGAGCCGACCCGCCGGTCGGTGGATGAAAACGACCTTAACGCTGCGCCTACTGTGTCACCCTCCCCAAAGCGGTCCAGAGATCCCGGCTTACACGAGCGGTGCAAGTTTTGGGAACCGCTAGTCGGCGTAGACCTGGTGGGCCAGTGTCCCGATGTAAGGCAGGTCACGGTAGCGCTCCGCGTAGTCCAGGCCGTAACCGACGACGAACTCCTGGGGGATGTCGAAGCCGATGTAGCGCACCGGGACGTCGATCCGGATCGCATCAGGTTTGCGCAGCAGGGTGCACACCTCCAGCACGGCCGGGCGGCGGCTGGCCAGGTTGCGCAGCAGCCAGGACAGCGTCAGCCCCGAGTCGATGATGTCCTCCACGACGAGCACCCTGCGGCCGGCGATGTCGCGGTCGAGGTCTTTGAGAATGCGCACCACCCCCGAGGACGAGGTGCTCGAGCCGTACGAGGCCACCGCCATGAACTCCAGCTGGACCGGGATGGGTAACGCTCGGGCGAAGTCGGTCATGAACATCACCGCGCCCTTGAGCACGCCGATGAGCAGCAGGTCGCCGGTACCGGGCCCGGTTTCGAACCCGGTTTCGAAGTCCAGCGCGACCTGCTGGGCGAGCTCCGCGATGCGGCACCGGATCTGCTCCTCGGTGACGAGTACCGAGGCGATATCGGTCGAATAGAGGTCCACGCGGGACCACCCGGTGCGATCCGAGGCACCCTGACCGCCCAGGCAGCCACTCTGGTCATCCTGCGACATGCAGCATCCCCCCTACCCGGATCAGCTCGATGTTGCCCGGCAACCGCAACGCGCCCTGGCCTGACCACCCGCCGATGAGGTCATCGGCGGCCCGGAGGTGCGCATCGGTGAGCTCGGCCACTCCGGAGTCAAGCAGCCAGCGCCGCAGCACCCGGCGGCGCAGGGCCGCAGGAGCAGGGGCGAGTGCCGCGATGTCCAGGACAGTCGCTGGCACCGCCGCGCCGGGCACCGCGCCGGCGGTGCCGGCGCCTGCATGCCCTTGCGGGCTGCGCAGCGCTACGGCGAGCAGCTCACCGGCCTGGCCGTCGAGCACATCGAGGTCTTCCTGCAACTGGGCGGCGGTGCGGGCCAGCGACTCCGCCACCCCGCTGGCCAGCACGTCCTCCAGCAACGGCAACACCTCGGTGCGCAGCCGC
Organism: Pseudonocardiaceae bacterium; assembly: GCA_036501085.1. Classification (GTDB taxonomy): domain Bacteria; phylum Actinomycetota; class Actinomycetes; order Mycobacteriales; family Pseudonocardiaceae. Next base: position 7,147 of record DASYAZ010000035.1, read on the forward strand.
ACCCGGCGGAAGCGGGGATCGGCGTTGTGCGGGTCGGCCCAGGGGTCCAGCTCCAGCGCGGTGCAGGCGGCGGTGGTGACGCTGCGGCGCACTCCCAGCAGCGGGCGTCCCCACGGCCGGTCGAGCTCCCGCATCCCCGCCACCGAGCGGGGGCCCGAGCCCCGGCCCAGCCCGAGCAGGACGGTCTCGGCCTGGTCGTCCAGGGTGTGCCCGAGCAGCACCAGAGCACCGGGCGGCGCAGCCTCCCGCAGCGCCGCGTACCGCGCGCGGCGAGCAGCCGCTTCTAGCCCACCCGGGCCATCCACTGTGGCCCGCAAGACCCGGACCACGGTGCAGCCCAGCCCCTGCAGCGCCGCCGCAGCGGTGTCTGCCACTCGCGCCGAACCGGTTTGCAGCTGGTGGTCGACGACCAGGCCATGCACCACCACGCCGCACCGCCGCGCGTAGTGCACGGTCGCGGCGGCCAGTGCCAGTGAATCAGCACCGCCCGAGCAGGCCACCGCGATGTCCTGCCCGCTCTGGTGCCCGGAATAGTGCACGCTCAGGAACCTGCGAACCGCACCACGGACCTGACTGACCGCCGGGTGCGGCGCCGTGCTGCGCGGCGGGTTCAGGAATTCATGCGAAACAGCCACGCCGCCGGGTCCGCGATCTCGGCGCGGGTGGGCAACGTCTCCGGTGAGGTCCACACTGTATTGAACCCGTCCATGCCCACCGTATCCACCACATGCCGGGTGAAGGCCGCGCCCTCGGCGTACTGGCGCAACTTGGCATCGATGCCCAGCACGACCCGCAGCACCCGTTCGGCCAGGCCGCCGCCCTGCCGGCGAGCGGTGAAACGCTGGCGGATCTGGCGCACCGAGGGCACCACGGAGGGGCCGACCGCGTCCATGACGTGATCCGCGTGGCCCTCCAGCAGGGTTGCCAGGGCGAGCAGCCGGTCCAGCACCGCTCGCTGCTCCTCCCCCTGGAGCAGGCTGAGCACGCCCAGGGCGTCCGAGGCCTCGCCGCGCTTGGCTCCGCGCAGCGCGGTGGGCAACCGGCTGATCATCCTAGCCATCGTGTCCGGGTCCTCGGTGGCGGCGACGAAGGACCGCACCTGGCCGGCGAAATGGTCCCGCAACCACGGCACGGCGTTGAACTGCAGCCGGTGCGTCGCCTCGTGCAGGCACACCCACATCTGGAACTCACTGGCCGGAACGTCCAGGCTCTTGCCCACGGTGACCACGTTGGGGGCCACCAGCAGCAGCCGCCCGGGATCCTCGGAGGGCCCACCGAACGGGTCATACTGCCCCAGCACCCGGGATGCCAGGAACGCCAGCGCAACCCCCACCTGCACGCCTGCGGTGGTGGCCAGCATCCGGCGGGCCCGCCCCTCCGGGATCCGGTAGTCAGCCAGTAGCCGGCTCAGTCCCTCGGTCGCCGCGCCGACCCAGCCGGGCCGGTCGACGACCTCAGCGGGCGGTGGCGGCCGGCCGTCGTCCAGACCGGTCAGTTCCCGCACATGCTCCTCGGCGGTGATCGACAACGCCCGCATCTGGCGCACCGAGGCCGACGCCTCCTCCGCGGCCACCGGTGGACCGGCCGGTAGCAACCGCTGCGCTGTGACCGCTGCCACCGCCCAGTCGATCGGAGCGCCGGCGGACCGCATTCGGGGTGCCGGAGGTGTATCGAGCGCAGGATGTCCCATGCCTACGACGGTAACGCGCTCTAGTGGCAACCGCAGGCCCGTAACCCCGCTGCCAGCGCGTCGAGGCGGGGTCGGACGGTGCTGGGATTGGGACCGTTGGACAGCAGGGCGAACACCAGCACCCGTCCATCGGCGTCCAGCACGGTGCCGGCCAAGCTGTTGACGCCGGTCAGGGTGCCGGTCTTGGCTCGTACCCAGCCCCGCCCCCCGGCTGCGGCACCCTGGTAGCGGTCGGCCAGCGTGCCACTGCCACCGGCCACCGGCAGCCCCACCAGCAGCGCCCGCAGCGCAGTGGTTCGCTGCTGCTGGCCCTGCTGTGGGGACTGCTGTGGGGACTGCTGTTGAAATGGCTGATGAATGCTGTCCGGAGCAGCCGCCGCGCCCAGCACCTGAGTGAGCAGTGTCGCCGGAACGGCGTCATTGATGGAGAGCCCGCTGCCGTCGACCATGGTGGCGCCGCTGACGTCGAAGCCATGGCTGCGGAGCACGGTGAGGACCGCCTGGGAGGCACCGGCGAACGAGGGTGGCGCGCCGGTGGCCCGCGCCACCTCCCGAGCCAACGTCTCCGCCAGCACGTTGTCCGATTGTTCCAGCGCGGCGGCGATCAGGTCCTGCACCGGCGGGGAGGACACGTCACCGAGCACCGCGGCACCGGGCGGGGCTGCGCCGAGGGCGACGGCAGCAGGGTCGGCCCCCAGCCGGCGGGCCAGCTCGGCTGCCGCCGCGCTCGCCGGCAGCGCCGCGCGCGGCGAGACGTCCTGGGCCGGATCGGCGCGGCCCCCGTCGAGCATCACTGGCTCGATCGGCGCGATGTAACCAGCGGCGACGTCGGCCGGGAACCAACCCGGTGCCAGTGCGTCGCCGGAGTAACGGCTCACGTCGACCAGAACTCGGCTGACCGGGCCGCGCACCGCTGCCCGCACCTGATCGACGAGATCGTCCAGCCGGGCGGCTCCCGGGTACCCGGTCGGGGCGCCGGGCGCTGCCCCGGACAGGGTCGGGTCACCGCCGCCGCGCAGCACGACGGTGCCCGGCTCCGCACCGGCCAGCACGGTGGTGTGAAACCGCGCGTGGTGATCCAGCACCAGCAGCGCGGCGGCGGCAGTGAGCAGCTTGGCGGTCGACCCGGGCATCAGGGCGGTACCGGGGTTTCGCGCCCAGAGCACAGCGCCGGTCACCGGATCGATCACCTGCCCGGACAGCGTCCCCAGCCCACCCTCGGCTACCAGCGGGTCGAGTACGGCGGCAACCCCGCTGGAGGTGGGGGTCGGGCCATCGACCGATGCCGGGCGTAGCACCGGGCGCGGCAGCAGGACCTCGGGTGGGGCCATCCTGCGCGCGTACACACCGGCCAAGGACAGCCGATCGGCGACCATGATGGCGCCGAGCCCAGCACCGAGCCCGACGACCACCGCGAGCAGCAACACCGAGACGATCACCACGACCCGCTTGCCGCGCCCCGAGGGCGGGCGCGGGGCAGGCTGACTCTGTGAGCCGGGTTCTGGCACCGTCGGCTCTCCCGTTACCTGAGGTGTCCACATCGCTGATGTTCCTACCTCAGGCAGCCACTCGCCGTGGGGCGGGGTCCTCCAGCGCGCTCAACCCCCCGACTGCATCATGACGATCAGCTCCGCGATGGGTCCGGGCGGCCCACGCACCAGTTCTCCTCGTAACCGACGGTGAATCGATCGATCAGGTCGGCGAACTGCGCGCGCTCGTCCGGCCGCCACGATCCGGTGATCGCGGCGATCCGATCATCGCGGCGCTGCCGGGCGGCCACCAGCAGCGCGTTCCCCGCGTCGGTGATGGCGAGCAGCGACGCCCGCCCGTCACCGGGATCCGCACGCCGCTCCACCAACCCCAACTCGACGAGATGGGCGGCCTGCCGGCTGACCGTGGACGGGTCGGAATGCACCGCGGCCGCGAGCATGGTGACCCGTGCAGAGCCGATGCAGACCAGGGTGTGGAGCAGCATGAAGGACGGGCGGTCGAGATCCTCTCCCCGGGCGCTGACTCGCTCGATGATCCGGATCAGCCGAGCCAACCCGGTACCGATCCGGCTGACGACCCTGAGATCATCGGCTAGTGGCGGGGAACTGGTCATTGAGCCACCTTCACTGCATGCGGCACACAAGTATCTCTCCGTGTCAAGCATTCCGCGCCGCCGTTGACAAGGGCAAGAGCGTTCACCGGTCGGTGCCGAACTGGGCACGATCGCGCGAACTGCGGTGGTTGACCTGCGCCACCGGACTGGCTCAACTGGGGTACACCGGTGTGCCCCCCAGACCCAGGAGAGGTAGGAGATGACGACAGCGCGTGAGATGGCCTCGGGTTCGGTGCGCAGCCTGATCCCAGCCCGGATCGACCGGCTGCCCTGGTCGCCGTTCCACACCCGGTTGGTGATCGCGCTCGGCGTGGCGTGGATCCTCGACGGCCTGGAGATCACGGTCGCGACCTCGGTCGGGGAGTTGCTGAGCCAGCCGGAGACGCTCAACCTGTCCTCCACCGAGGTCGGGCTCATCGCCACCGTGTACCTGGTCGGCGAGGTCGTGGGTGCGCTGGTATTCGGCCGGATGTCCGACAAGCTGGGCCGCCGCAACCTGTTCATGCTCACCCTGGGCGTCTACCTGGTCGGCAGCGGCCTGACCGCGCTGACCCTGGGATCCGGTATCGGCTGGGTGGTATTCCTCTATATCACCCGCTTCATCGCCGGCACCGGTATCGGCGGCGAGTACGCAGCGATCAACTCGGCGATCGACGAGCTGATCCCGGCCCGCTACCGCGGGCGGGTCGACATCGCGGTCAACGGTACCTACTGGGGTGGTGCGATTCTCGGCACGCTCGGCACTTTCATCCTGCTGAACGTGATGAGCCCCAGCGTCGGCTGGCGGATCGGCTTCCTCCTCGGCCCGGTACTGGGACTGGTGATCCTGCTGGTTCGTCGCAACCTGCCCGAAAGCCCTCGCTGGCAGATCATGAACGGTCGCGAACAGGCCGCGGAGGCCTCCATCGCCTTCATCGAGCACGAAGTAGCCCAGTCGGGCAAGACCCTGCCTCCGGTGGACCGGAACAAGGCGATCGACCTGCAGCCGACCGACCAGATCGGTTATCTCGCCCTTACCCGGGTGCTATTCCGGGATTATCCGGGCCGCGCTGTGCTCGGTGCGTCACTGATGATCAGCCAGTCGTTTCTCTACAACGCGATCTATTTCACCTCGACCCTGGTGCTGGGCAAGTTCTTCGGTGTCCCGGCGACCTCGGTACCGCTCTACATCATCGCGTTCGCCGCTGGAAACCTGGCCGGTCCGCTGATCCTGGGTCACCTGTTCGACACCGTCGGCCGAAAGACCATGATCGCTGGCACGTACATCATGTCCGGAATCCTGCTCGGCGCCAGCGCCTTCCTGTTCAACGCAGGACTGCTGACCGCGACGACCCAGATGATCTGCTGGTGCGTGATCTTCTTCTTCGCCTCACCCGGGGCCAGCGCCGCCTACCTCACGGTGAGCGAAATCTTCCCGCTCGAGGTGCGGGCCAAAGCGATCGCGGTCTTCTTCTCCATCGCGACGTGCTTCGGGGCCCTCGGCCCGCTCATCTACGGCGCGCTCATCGGCGATGGCTCCCAACCAGGCAAGCTGTTCCTCGGCTACCTGCTCGGTGCACTGGTGATGATCGCTGGTGGGCTCGTCGCGGCCTTCTTGGGAGTCGCGGCCGAGGGCCAGTCCCTGGAAGACATCGCCGCGCCGTTGGCCGCCAAGGGCCGCCCGGGCAGTACCAGGGCCGAGGGCACGGCATCACCGCTGGCCACGTGAGCGGGATCGGCGTCCCTACCAGGTGAGGGAGCCCAAGCTCAACAGCAGTGCTGTCCAGTTTGGCGCGCTAGCGGCACTGCTGTTGAGCTTGGGAAGGGGAAGGTCAGTAGAGATTTCGGATCGTCAGGCCAGCCACCACACGAGTGCCAACCCCGTGATGATTGTGACCATCACCAGCATCAGTACACCGGAGAGCATGCGGGCCGGGTCTGACTCGCCCCACCGGACACCCACGTCGCTGCCGAACTCCGAGGCAAGCGCACCGTAGCTGCCAGCCGGCGGCTGGGAAAGACCCTGGGGGAAACCATGGTCTTCACGGCCGGACGCTGGGGTGAGTCGCGGGGTCATGCCACGAACGCTACGCAGCGCCTGGTTACCGCCCGGCCCGTACTTGGTTAGCCACAGGTTAAAAACTGTCCCAAGGATCACTCTTCTGGGGGAGCGCGTACTTTTGCGCCGTCCTGTGCACCGTCCTCGGAACCCAACCCGAAACCAACCCCCGACGACCAGCGGCGCTCCACCGGCCGCCCCTCGTTCGGGTGCAACGGTCGTGAGCTTACCGGAGCTTGTGCCTAGTCAAAGGCCCTGAGGTCCGCTGTGCCGCACCTGATCGGGTCGAATTGCCCCGCCCGTACCACTGCCCGGTTTTCGACACTGAGAGTAACCTTAAGAATACATTACGTGATTTGTCCTGTTTCGGGCAATTCGACCACCGGGGCACAGGGACCCCCGAGCGTGTGATGATCAGGAAGATCTCTTGCCGATGAGTCCACTACCCGAGATAGTCGACGCCACGTCAGCGGCGGGTACACCTTCTGCGAACGAGCGGTCCTCATCCGATTCCCTTGGGGAGACCGTGAAGGAGGAGTGATGATTGACCAGGAGCGCATGACGTATGACTTGCCGGATCTGGATCGAGTGGGAGATCCGCGCGGCGGCGCCGTCGCCTGGGCACTATTAGTGGTGTGCACGGTGGTGATTGCGGCGATGCTTCTCATGGCAACGTGGATGATCTGAGGCTGGTGCGACCCCGGCACAGCAGCCGATCATCCGGGCCCAGGGGTCCATTCAGCCGCATTCTTGCTAGCCCATTCTCACCATATCCAGATCATCACCAGAACAATCCCGATAGTCAGCGCCACACCCACAGTCAGGAGCGCCCAGGCGACCGCCCCACCCCTCGGATCCCCCGCCCTATCCAGGTCCGGTAAGTCGGACGCCACGTGGTCCGGCTCAAGCATCACTTTCTCCTCGGGGACCGGCGAGTGAAGCGCGACATAAAAGAACATCGAAGATATCACCGATGTCGCCGATACGGAGTTGACTGTTACTGAAAAACCGCACCGGCTCGCGAACCCCGAGAAATAGCCTTCTGCGATAAACGAGAGGTGGCTCACACGGTGGTCGGGGGAGGCGAATCGATGAACACCGGATTTCCTTGTTCAATGGTACGACCACAGCCGCCTGGCGGTGAGTGGCCGGGACGCCTCGGCGATCCAGGGGAGAAAGCCATCGAGGAAACGTCCGGTAGCCGGCATGAAGTAGCCGCCGTAGTGGCTGATCGGATCCAGCGTGGACACGACGAGCGTGCCCGCGGTGGAAACCTGGTCGACGTAGAGCAGGGCTTCGCCGGTCACCAGCTTCACGAGCACCTGCGATCCCGCGGGTGCTTCGAGCACCCCGTGGTAATGCCAGGTACAGTCCGCCAGCGTGAGCCGTTCGAATAGCGGATGCTGCTCGTCGCCGAGGCGAACGCCGGGATCGGCGCCCTCTTCCAGCCACCACCAGTAGTTGGTCGGCCGGTGCTGCCAGCGCACCGGCAGGAAACCCGGCATCGGCTCCCCGCCGCTGAAGACGATCACCGTGCCACCGGCGTCGAGGAGCGCGAGGATCCGATCCGCGGCGCGGTTGAGCAGGCCTCGATGCAGGCGCTCCGGGACGAGCAGCCCGCGGTAGGCCGTCAGATCGGTGCCGGCCAGGTCGGGGAGGTAGATCACCCCACCGGCGAGGTGTCGAGCGTACTTCGGGTCGGTGAGGGTCCGGTACTGCTGAGCCGAGCCATCGTAGACGGCAGCCAGCCCGCGCGAGGAGTGCGCGGCCTGCGCGCGGCGCTGGGCGGACTCCTCGGCGATCCAGTCCAGCAGCGCATCCCCGCAGTAGCTCAGCAGGTCACTGGTCGCCTGGACGACGATGGTGCCGGCGGTCGACACCCGGTCCAGGTAGGTCGAGGGCTCACCGCCGGCGAGCCGGGTGAGTACCTCAGCACCGGCCGGTACCGGGTGGTGCCCGCGGGCGAAGAACCCGGCGACCCCGTTCCGGAAGGTCAGCTCATCGGGCTTGCTGGAGAAGATCGGATGGTCTGCGACCTCCGCGACCCGGTAACCGGCCACCGACCGGTTCACCAGCGGGACGAACTCCGATGCCCCAGGCAACCAGTCCCGGTGCAGGTGCCCGCCGAAGATCACCACGCCACCGCTGTCGAGGTAGTCCCGGATCAGGCGTTGCCGGCGGGCGAGGTGCTCCTGGTCGACGTTCGGTGTGATGATCAGTGCCGCGTACCGGGCCAGGTCGGTGGAGTCGAAGGTGTAGCAGTCGAGCCGGTCGACCCGGCCGGACCAGTCATCTCCCTCCGGGTTCCGGGTGTCCATGTCCAGCACGGCGGCCTTGTCCGGGGCCGGCTGGTTCGGGGCTGGGGTGGCGATCATGTACGCCTCCTCGGGGGATGGAGAGTTTCCGCGCGGCATCCAGCAGCGCGGCGGTATAGGGGTGCTCGGGCCGGGACAGCACCGAAGCGGTGGGACCCTGCTCCACGACCCGGCCCTCCCGCATCACAACAAGCCGGTCACACGACCGCTGCGCGAGAGCCAGGTCATGGGTGATGTGCAGCACGGAGACGGCCCGCTGCACGCGCAGCTCGTCCAGCAGGCCTACCAGCTCGGCGCGCAGCGAGCTGTCGAGCATCTGGGTCGGTTCGTCGGCGAGGATCAGCCGGGGGTGGGTCACCAGCGCCCGCGCCAGCGCGACCCGCTGGCGTTCCCCACCGGAGAGCTGGTGCGGGTAGCGCTGCAGGTAGCGGCTCACCGGTGTCAGATGCACGGCGCTCAATACATCGGCCACGGTCGCCGAGCGCTGGTCCCGAGCGACCAGCCGGTGGATCACCAGCGGCTCAGCGACGATAGCCGCCACCGTCAACGTAGGCGGCAGCGAGCTGTAAGGATCCTGAAACACCAACTGAACCCGTCCCCGACATGGAGACATCTCGGGGTGGAACAGGGATCTGATACCCCGAGATGTCTCCATGTCGGGAGGGATGCCGTCGATGGTAATCCGGCCGGTGTCGGGGCGGACCAGGCCGACCACGGCACGGGCGACGGTCGACTTCCCGGCGCCCGAGCCGCCGACCAGCCCGACCGTCTCGCCGGCATCGACATGGAAGCTGACCTCCCGGCACGCGACGAGCCGGGTCGCCGTACCGCGTCTGCGGAAACTGACGGTGAGCCCGTCCACGCTCAGCAACCGGGTCATCAGGCGCTTCCCAGCGGCGCGGGCAGGTGCAGCTGGAGTGTGGCGTCCAGCAGCTGCCGGGTGTACGGGTGTTGGGGCGCAGTGATGATCTGCTCCCGCGGGCCGAGCTCGACCAGCCGGCCCGTGCGCATGACCGCGATAGTGTCGGCGAGGCGCGCGATGACCGGCAGATCGTGCGACACCACGATCAGCGCGAGACCCAAGTGCCGGCGGAGCGCGTCGAGCAGCTCGAGCACGTCAGCCTGCCCTAGCACGTCCACCCCGCTGGTCGGCTCGTCAGCGATCACCAGCGCCGGGTCGTTGGCCAGCGCGATGGCGATGACGGCTCGCTGGCGCATCCCGCCGGAGAGCTGGTGCGGGTAGTCGCGGCGACATCGCAGGTCGAGCCCGACCAGCGCCAGCAGCTCCGCGACGCGCACCTGCGCCCGGCCCGCGTTCACCGTCCGGTGAGCGGTGATGGCCTCAACGATCTGGTCCCCGACGGTCAGGACCGGGTTGAGGGCGCTCATCGCCTCCTGGGGGATGAGCGCCACCCGATCACCGCGCAGGGCCCGGAGCTCACGAGGGCTCAGTGCGGCCAGGTCGTGCCCGCACACCAGCACCTGGCCGCTCTCGACGACCGCGGCGGGCGGCAGCAAGCCACAGGCCGCCGCGGCGAGCGTGGATTTGCCGCTACCGGACTCCCCGACCAGCCCGAGTACCTCGCCGGCCGCCACGGACAAGCTCACCCGCTCCGCAGCAAGTACCCGGTTCGCGCCGTGACCGTAGCCGACGGTGAGATCGACGATCGCCAGCGCACCGGCGTCGCTGGGCACCGCCGCCATGGCAGGCACCACCGGGTGGTTGTCCGGTTGCCGGTCCGGCCGGGGGTCGCGCAGCACCGGGCGCGCCCGGTCCTCGAAGGCGTACCCGAGCAACGCGAAGGCCAGCACCGTCACCGCGATCGCCAGGCCGGGTGGGATCACCCACCACAGCCAGGCATCGGTCAGGAACGCGCTGCGGGAGTGCGCGAGTGAGAGCATCGTGCCCCAGCTCTTGGCGGTCACGTCGCCCAGACCCAGGAAGGCCAGCGACGATTCGAGCAGGATCGCGGTCCTGGTCGCGATCACGAACTGGGGAGCGACCAGCGGCACCACCGCCGGGACGATGTGGCGGGCCAGCACGTAACCGGTGCCGGCGCCCATCGCCCGCAAAGTCTGGATGTGGTCTCGTTCGCGCAGCGACAGCACCTGGGAGCGCAGCTCCCGCGCCACCGGGGCCCAGATCACCGCTGCGATCACCAGGATCTGGCTGCCCAACCCGGCGCCGAGAAACACCCCGATCACGATCGTCAGCGGAAGCACCGGGAGGGCGAGCACCACGTCGACCAGGCGCATCAGCATCGGGTCCAGCCAGCCGCGGGAATACCCGGCCAGCAACCCGACGGCCAGCCCGACGACCGTCGCTGCCAGTGCGGCGACCACGCCGACCAGCAACGAGATGCGCGCGCCGTAGATCAGCTCGGAGAGCAGGTCGTGCCCGACGTCGTTGGTACCCAGCAGGTGCACGGCCGACGGGCGGGCGAACGGGGCGCCGCTGCGCGCGTCCGGGTCGTAGGGCGCGAGCTGCGGCGCGGCGAGCGCGGTCAGCAACAGCAACGCGAGCAGGCCCCCACCGGTGCGGGCAACGGCAGTCACCGGGGCACCTCCCCGGTAGGCGCCCCGGCCGCCACCGGCACCTCATGGCGCACCCGGGGATCCAGCAGGGGGTAGGCCAGATCGGCGAGCAGGTTCAGCCCGACCACGACGACAGTGACCAGCAGAAACGCCCCCTGTAGCAGCGGGTAGTCCCGGGCGAGTACCGCCTCGTAGATCAGCCGGCCCAGCCCCGGGTAGGCGAACACGGTCTCGATCACGACCGCGTTCGAGAACAGTGCTCCCGCCACCACCGTCACATTGGTGAGCACCGGCAGCAGCGCAGGGCGCAGCACGTGATGCAGCGCCACCCGGCGCTCGGGCAGGCCCTTGGCCCGGGCCAGCCGGATGAACGGCTCGCCGAGCACGGTGAGCATCGACCCCCGCGCCAGCAGGAAGATCGAGCCGAGAACCGCCAGCGCGACGGTGAGCGCCGGCAGCACGAGCCGGCGCAGCACCTCGCCGAGCGCGCCCACCCCCTCCGCGGTGATCTCGGTGGCGCCGAAGGAGGGGAACCAGCCAAGCTGGACCGCGAAGATCGAGATCAGGATCATGCCGATCCAGAACCCCGGCATGGAGTCGACCGCCAGCACGCCGGCCACCAGGATCGGTTCCCGCCGGCGGCCCCGCCACCACGCAGCGAGGGCCCCGAGCCCGAGGCCGATCACCGCGCCACCGAGCACCCCGAGCCCGACCAGCAGCAGGGTCCACGGCAGCCGCTGCCCCAGCAGGTCGACCACCGGCCGGTTGCGCGCGACGGACATCCCGAGATCACCATGCAGCAACCCGGTCCAGAATCCGGCATACTGCTCGAGGATGGGGCGGTCCAGCCCGTACCCGGCACGGATCTGGGCCACCTGGGCAGGGGTGAGATCCTGGGTCGGACCGGCATAGAGGTAGCCGACGGGGTCACCTGGCGCCAGGTAGGGCAGCGCGAAGTTGATCGTCGCTGCGACCCACAACACCAGCGCGTACTGGCCCACGCGCCGAGCGACCCTCCGCAGCGGGAGCATTACCGCCTCAGCACCACAGCATCGGCGGCGCGGGCGACGTCAGCCGGCAACAGCGACCACTTGTGCACGATGCCGTAGCCCGGCGACTCGACCCACCCGTCGTAGCCGGCGCTGCGGTAGGCCCAGTACTCGTCGGGGTAGTACAGCGGAATCGAGGTCGGCTGCCGGTTCAACAGCACCTGCATGTCCTGCAGCACCGCGGCGCGGCCGGCGTTCGTGGTGGCCGCCTTCCACTTGCTGAACAAGGCGTCGAACTCGGGGTAGGGCAGCCCTGCTCGCCACAGGTAGCCCGACAGGTGGGACATGACGAACTGGTCGGGGTCGGCAACGCCGTGCGCGGTGATCGTGCTGATCGCCAGGTCGAATTCGCGAGTGGTGAACAGGTTGGCCACCGTGGCCGCGTCCGTGCCGGTGACCTGCACGCTGATCCCGATTTTGCGCAGATCCTCGGCCACCAGCTGACCCGCGCGGACGTCAATCGGCAGGCTGGCGGTGACGAACAGCTGGAAGCGCAGCGGGCCGTCCGGGCCCTCCCGGATCCCGTCGCCATCCCGATCGAGGAAACCAGCCTGGTCGAGCAGCTGGCGGGCCTCCTGGGGCGCGTACGGGGTGGACAACGACGGATTGGCGAACGGCGCGTCCGGGTGCGGGTATCCCTTGACCGCCGGCCTGCCCTGGCCGAGGAACACCGTCTGCAGCAGCTGGTCCCGGTCCAGCGCCCGGCTGATCGCCCGCCGGAAGGCAGGCTGGTCGAACGGGACGCGCTCGAAGTTCATCCGCAGCTCCGGGAACTGCAGCGGAGCGGTCTTGACCACGCTGACCTGGCTCGAACTGCGGAACTGCTCGATCAGCTCCGGGGGCAGCGGCCGCGCGGCGATGTCAATCTCGCCGGAGACCAGCGCGGTGAACGTCGCCGAGGGGTCCTCGATGATCGGCATCACCAGCTCGCGGACCCGCGGCCGGCCGGCGAAGTAAGCCGGGTTGGCTTCGAAGCGGTAACCAGCGCTCGGGTTGTAGCTGACCAGGCGGTAGGGCCCGGTGCCCACCGGCAGCGCCGTGACCGTTTTGGCCTGCTGAGCAGGCACCGCCGACCACACGTGCTCCGGGATGATCGGCAGGTCGGCCAGCGTCACGGTGCCCAGCTCCGGGCAGGCGAACCCGCAGGTGAAGCGCACCGTGTCCGGCCCGGTCGCGGTGACCGAGCTGATCGTCGGGATGGTCGTCACATGGTGGGTCCAGCGGCCGGTGGGGGCCAGCTTCATGTACTGGAAGGTGAAGACCACGTCCCGCGCCGTGAACGGTTGCCCATCGTGCCAGCGCACCCACTGGCGCAGATCCACCTCCCAGGTCGAAGGATCGACCTGGCGGACGGCGGTGGCCAACCACGGCTGGGGCTTGGCCACGTAGGGCGAGGGTGCGACGAGCTTGTCGTAGACCAGTTCCGCCAGTGGTTCTGGAGCGCCCGCGAAGATGTTGAGCGGGCCGGCGCCCTGCGCGACCGCGATCCGCAACCGGTCGGCATGGTTCGGCCCGCGGGAGGTGCCGGCTGGACTCCCACCGCAGGCGCTGGCCAGCAGTGCCAGCGCGAGCAGGATCAGGGTGGTGCGCGCCCGCCCGCTGGGCTTTCGGACTGGCCGGGCAGGTGGCGCCGACGTACGAACCGGCGCCGGCCTGAGAGACCGATCCCCGGATGAGGGATGTCCGGGGAAGCTGAACCCGCAATGCGCCGGAAAGGGGATCACGGGAGGTCATTTGCCAGGCTCGGTCTCACCTGAAAGAGAGTAAACTTAGGCTAACCTCAGCACAACTATTAGCTCTCTGCTACCAGCCAACTCCGGCCGGCGCTGCGCACCCTCCCGGGCCAGCACCCCCGCACGCCGAGTTCCACAACCAGAGCTTCCCGCTGGAGTGGGACGGCCCTGCTGTGGAACTCGGCGCCTTCAGGGTTGGGTCGCGGCCACCGGTATCCGACGCGCCTCGGTTTCGGGGCGCGGGAGGGCCGCTGTGCGCTACGAGTGCTCGGCGGGGGGATCGGCGGGAGTGGCCCGGTCGTGGGCCTTGGCCAGATCGCCCGGCGTCACGTCTGCGTCGTCGATCGCCTTGGCCAGCGAAGGCGACGATTTCTTGAGCGACTGCAGTGCCGCAGCCAGCTCGTCGGGCGTGGCTCCTGTCGCTTCCTGCGGGGTGACTTCCTCTCCGCTTTTTTCGGTCATAACCGCAGCGTAACCGTTCGGCGCGGATCGTGCAGACCGTCACGCCGCGTTACTGAGGGTCACTCAGCGCGCCAGCGGGAAGATCGCAGCACAGCAGCTCACGGTGAACCCGCCAGAACTTCTGGCACGCATCGTGCAGATCGTTCTGCGCCGCCTCGAGTGCCTCGTCCGGCGCAGGCTCCGGCGTCCAGCGGCCCCGCACCTGCTCGACCACCGTCAACGCCTCCAAGGCATGCGAGGCATTACGCATGCGCTGATGGGCTTGATGCAGTTGCTGGCGTTGCTCCTTGGACAGCTCCGCCGGCTTCCGACCTACCTCCACGTCGCACCCCTCTCACGCTGCCGGTTCCTGTGGATGCCGCAACCGTACCCAGCACCGCTGGCTGGCCACCGTTGGTGATTGTGCGCCTGCCATGCCGCGCCCCGGGAAGAAGGTCAATTCGTACAGTTCAATTGATAAGCTTATATTGAATACCTGTGTGCCCCATGCAGATGATGTCGGCGGAGCGACCGTGCGCCCGGCGGTGACCGTGCCGCGCGGCACGGTGCCGGAGCGGTACAAGTGGGTGGCGCTGTCCAACACCACGCTCGGCGTGCTGATGGCGTCGCTGGACGGCACGATCGTGATCATCGCGCTGCCGGCGATCTTCCGCGGTATCGGGCTCGATCCGCTGGCACCCGGGAACATCGGCTACCTGCTGTGGATGATCCTGGGATACCTGCTGGTATCGGCCGTGCTGGTGGTGACGTTCGGGCGCCTCGGCGACATCTTCGGCCGGGTGCCGATGTACAACCTGGGCTTCCTGGTGTTCAGCATCGCCTCGCTGGCCCTGTCGGTCGATCCGTTCGCCGGCGCCGCCGGCGCGCTGTGGCTCATCGGGTTGCGGGTGGTGCAGGCCGTCGGCGGGGCGATGCTCACCGCGAACTCGGCGGCGATCCTCACCGACGCATTCCCGGCCGAGCAGCGCGGCATGGCACTCGGTATCAACCAGATCACCGCGCTGGCCGGGCAGTTCATCGGGCTGCTCGCCGGTGGCCTGCTCGCCGTGGTCGACTGGCGCGCGGTGTTCTGGATCAACGTGCCGATCGGTATCGCCGGCACCATCTGGTCCTACCGCAGCCTGCGGGAGATCGGTGCGCGCCGCCCGGCCCGGATCGACTGGGTGGGCAACCTGACCTTCACCGCCGGTGCCGCCGTGCTGCTGATCTCGATCACCTTCGGGATCCAGCCCTACGGCGGGCACCCGACAGGCTGGACCAACCCCTGGGTCCTGGGCGGGCTGGCCACCGGCATCGGGTTGCTGGCGTTTTTCTGCCTGCTGGAGACCCGCATCGCCGAACCGATGTTCCACTTGGCGCTGTTCCGCGTCCGCGCGTTCGCCGCGGGCAACCTGGCCGCCCTGCTCACCGCGATCGCCCGCGGTGGCCTGCAGTTCATGCTCATCATCTGGCTGCAGGGCATCTGGCTGCCGCTGCACGGCTTCGACTACGAGGAGACCCCGCTGTGGGCCGGGATCTACCTGCTGCCGCTGACCGCCGGCTTCCTGCTGGCCGGGCCGCTGTCCGGGCACCTATCCGACCGGTTCGGCACCCGCGCGCTGGCCACCGGCGGGCTGGCCCTGGTGGCGGCGTCATTCCTGGGCCTGCTCGCGCTCCCGGTGAACTTCCACTACCCGGAGTTCGCCGCGCTTCTGGTGCTCAGCGGCATCGGCCAGGGGATGTTCTCCACCCCGAACACCTCCGCGATCATGAGCAGCGTGCCCGTCACCCAGCGCGGCGTGGCCTCCGGCATGCGCTCGACGTTCCAGAACTCGGGAACCTCGCTGTCCATCGGGGTGTTCTTCTCCCTGATGATCGCGGGCCTGGCCACCTCGCTGCCGGCCACCCTCAGCGCCGGGTTGCACGCGCAGGGCGTGCCCCCCGACATCGCCGCCGAAGCCGCCCACCTACCACCGGTGAGCACGCTGTTCGCCGCCTTCCTCGGCGCCAACCCGATCGGCCACCTGCTGGCGCCCACCGGAGTCCTGGCGCAGCTGCCTGCCTCCCAGGTCTCGGTGCTCACCGGCACCCGGTTCTTCCCCCAGCTGATCTCCGCACCGTTCCATCACGGCCTGGTCATCGTGTTCACCGCAGCCGCGATCATGGCCACCATCGCCGCGTTCGCGTCTCTGCTTCGCGGGCAGGGAAGCACCCATCGCCCACGACCCGAGTGATGGATGCGATCGTCGTTGGGCATGTCGTTGGGCATCGGGATCGCGCCGCCGGGCGCGCCCTGCGCACTCGACGCGAGGGAGCCGCGCTCAAAGCGCCTCCCAGCCGCCTTGCGGCGCGCTCAGTGCGCCGAGTTTCACCACCGAGCCGGCTGGACCGCACCTCCACAGCCCTGATGTGGAACTCGGGGCCATCAGTGTCGCTCACACCAGGATTGCATCCTATTGCGAATAGTTCGTAGTGAGAACTATTGTCGGGTTGTGAGCAGCCTTGATGCGACAGCGATGGGGGAAGAGTTGATGGCGACCATGGCCGGGCTGCGGCGGCTGGTTCGCCGCAAACTCCGGCCAGTGGTGCCCGGACCGCAGTTACGTGGCGCTCAGATCGAGCTGCTGCAGATCATCGAGAGCCGGCCGGGCATCGGAATCGGGCCGGCCGGCCGTGCACTGCACCTGGCGGCCAGCTCGGTGAGCACGCTGGTCAACCAGCTCATGGACCTGGGAATGGTGGTCAGGAAGACCGCTCCTGGCGATCGGCGCGCCGCGCAGTTGTGGCTGACCGATGCCGCCAGGCACCGGTTGACCGCGTGGCGTCAGGCCCGCGCCGAACTGATCGCCAGCGGGGTGGCCGGGCTTCCTGCCGCCCAGCGCCGGGCACTGGCCCGCGGGCTGCCTGCGCTGCGCGCGCTGCTGGCGGCTCTCGACCGACGGAGGAACGATGACGACCCTGGCCGGTCCGCCGGCCGTGCGGGGCACCGGGATCCGGCACCGCTTCGGTGACACGGTTGCGGTCGACGGGGTCGACCTCGATGTCACAGCCGGGACGGTGTTCGGCCTGCTCGGACCCAACGGTGCTGGCAAGACCACCACCATCCGCATGATCACGACGCTGCTGCCGGCCCCAGCCGGGGCCATCGAAGTCTTCGGAGTGGACGTGGCACGCCACAAGCTGGACGTGCGGCGATTGATCGGCTACGTGCCACAGCAGCTCTCCGCCGACGGGGCACTGAGCGGCCGGGAGAACGTGGCCCTGTTCGCTCGGCTGTTCGACGTCCCGCGAGCGTTGCGGCGATCGATCGTGGACGCCGCGCTGGAATCGGTCGGCCTGACCGAGGTCGCCACCCGCACCGCCAGCACGTACTCCGGCGGCATGATCCGCCGCCTCGAGCTGGCCCAAGCCCTGGTCAACGCACCGCAGCTGCTGGTTCTCGATGAGCCCACCCTCGGCCTGGACCCCATCGCCCGGGCCAGCGTGTGGGACCGGATCGTCGAGGTGCGCGCGAACACCGGGATGACCGTCCTGGTCACCACCCACTACATGGACGAGGCCGACCAGCACTGCGACCGGATCGCCCTGATGCACCGGGGCCGGATCCGCGCCCAGGGCACACCGGCCGAACTCAAGGCCGGCTTCGGCCCGCACGCCACGCTGGACGACGTGTTCCGGGCCGCCACCGGTGACGAGCTAGGCGCCAGCCCGGGAGAGGGGATGCGCGATGCCCGAGCAACTCGCCGTACCGCTCGCCGACTGGGGTAGGACGGTCCGGGGCGGCCTGCCCCGCCTGGTCCTGTCCCGGATCGCCACCATGAGCCTGGTCGAGCTGCAGAAGCTCCGCCACGACCGTACCGAGCTGTTCACCCGCGCCATCCAGCCCGCCCTATGGCTGCTGACCTTCGGGGAGACCTTCACCCGGCTCCGGGCCATCCCTACCGGCAATGTCCCCTACCTGGACTATCTCGCGCCCGGAATCCTCGCCCAGTCGGCCCTGTTCGTCGCGATCTTCTACGGCATCCAGATCATCTGGGAGCGTGACGCCGGGCTGCTGGCCAAGCTGCTGGTCACCCCGACCCCCAGGGTGGCACTGGTCACCGGCAAGGCCTTCGCCGCCGCGATCCGCGCCCTGGTCCAGGCTCTGGTCGTGCTGGTGCTCGCGGCGCTGCTCGGCGTGGGCCTGACCGGTAATCCACTCAAGCTGCTGGCCATGGCAGCGATCGTCATCCTCGGCTCCAGCTTCTTCTGCTGCCTGTCCATCACCATCGCCGGACTGGTCCTCACCCGGGACCGGCTCATGGGCATCGGGCAAGCCATCACCATGCCCTTGTTCTTCGGCTCCAGCGCCTTGTACCCGCTCGACCTGATGCCCGGTTGGCTCAAGGTGTTCAACCACATCAACCCGCTCGGTTACGAGGTCGACGCGCTACGGGGCCTGCTCATCGGCACTCCCGCCCAGCTGGGGCTGGACTTCGGCGTCCTGATCCTGGCCGCCACAATCATGATCGGTATCGCCTCCGCCCTGCTCGGCAGGCTCGCCCGCTGATCGCACCGAGGTCGGCACCCCCCGACATGGAGACATGTCGGGGGGGA
>DASYAZ010000036.1:0-10274 GCA_036501085.1 Pseudonocardiaceae bacterium
GTGCGGCACGAACGGGCTGGCCTTGATCCGGGCGATCGACTGGCGGACGTCCTCATCGAGGTCCGGGAAGGACTCGGCACCCCACGCCGGTTTGATCCCGGTTTCGTCCTGGATGGATTTCTTGAACTGATCGTCGGTGAAAGTGAGCATCCCGCAGTCGGTGTGGTGGATGAGGATGATCTCCTGGGTGCCGAGCAGCCGCTGGCTGATCGCCAGCGAGCGGATCTCATCGTCGGTGACCACGCCTCCGGCGTTGCGGATGACGTGCGCTTCGCCCTCGTTCAGGCCCAGGATGCGGTAGACGTCCAGGCGGGCGTCCATGCAGGCCACGACGGCGACGTGCTTGCCAGGCGGCATCGGCAGTGGGCCGGAGAAGGACTCGGCGTAACGGGCGTTATTGGCGAGCAGTTCATCGGTGACGGACACGCAGACTCCTGAGTGCTTGAGGGATGAGGGTGGCACCAGGTAAACGGCCGCGCGGGCATGCCAGCAGGCAGCAGCAGACGCCGACGCGCGGCCTAGGTACAGAACTGATCGAACGCGTGCATGCGTCGACTCGGCCAGAACTGCTCGAGTTCGGCGCGACGCATGCAGATATCGTTACCCGGCAGTGGACGCGCGGGCAAGGAATTCAGCGGATCGGGTGCCTGCCAGCAGGGTGGTCAGTGGAGTCTGAGCAGGGCCAACGCGTCGTCGTGCACCAGACCGTTGGAGGAAAGGGCGCTGCCGCCGTCGTAGCGGGCGACGCCGTCGAGGTCGGTGAACCGCCCGCCGGCCTGCTCGATGAGGACCTGCGCGGCGGCTACGTCCCAGGGGTTGACGATCGGCTCGGCAGCCAGGTCGAGCGCCCCCTCGGCAACCAGGCAGTGCTGCCAGAAATCGCCGAAAGCCCGGCTCTCCCAGGTGGCGTCCACCAGCGAGAGGTAGCACTCCCGGCTGTGGTGTTTCGCCCAACTGCCCAGATCGGTGGTGGAGATGTAGGTGTCGGCGAGGTCGCCGACCCGGGACACCGCGATGGCCCGGGTGTTGCCGTGCGGATCGCGGGTGTGCGCGCCCGCTCCGGTGGCGGCCCACCACCGACGCCGCAGCGCCGGCGCGCTGATCACTCCCACCGTGGGCTTGCCGGACTCGACGAGCGCGATGAGGGTGGCCCAGACCGGCACTCCGCGCAGGAAGTTCTTCGTCCCGTCGATCGGGTCCAGCAGCCACACCCGGCCGGCAGTGCGGCCGGCATCACCGGGTCCTGCTGAGAACGGCCCGCCGCGCTCCTCGCCGAGGATCGCATCCTGCGGCCGTTGTGCCCCCAGCACCTCGCGGATCGCGTCCTCGACGGCCAGGTCGGCGTCGGTGACCGGCGTCCGGTCGGGCTTGCGGTCGACCCGCAGATCCGCTGCCCCAGCCCGGGCGAGCGTGATCCGGTCGGCGGTGTCGGCGAGATCCAGGGCCAGAGCCAGATCTGAGGTGAGGTCGGTCACGACCATAGGTTGCCATGCCGCCTTACTCTGTTGGGGTGCCCACCGTGCTGCTCGTCGAGGACGACACCGGCATCGCCGTGCCGCTGTCCCGCGCCCTGCAGCGGGAGGGCCACGACGTGGTGGTGGTCGGTGACGGGCATGTCGCGCTGAGCCGCGCCGACCAGGACGACGTCGACCTGATGGTGCTCGATCTCGGCCTGCCGGGGTTGGATGGCCTGGATGTGTGCCGGCGGCTGCGCCGGGTGCGCCCTGAGGTCCTGGTGCTGATGCTCACCGCGCGCAGCGACGAGGTGGACTTCGTCGTCGGGCTGGATGCGGGGGCGGACGACTACGTCGCCAAGCCGTTCCGGTTGGCTGAGTTGCTGGCGCGGGTGCGCGCCCTGCTGCGCCGCGGCGCGGCGGACACCCCGGAAGTGCTGGAGGTAGGTGGGGTTCGGATGGACCTGGCCGGTCGCCGGGTACTGATCGAGGGTGTCGAGATCGCGCTGGCGAACAAGGAGTTCGAGCTGCTGCGGGTGCTGCTTTCGCGGCCTGGGCAGGTGGTCAGCCGGGAGGAGATCCTGCGCGCGGTATGGAAGGATCTCGGGTTCAAGACCTCGAAGACCTTGGACATGCACATGTCCTGGCTCCGTCGCAAGATCGGCAGCACCCGGATCACCACCGTTCGGGGTGTCGGGTTCCGGTTGGATGCCTTATAGCTGGAGCCGGCAACCGGCGTAACGTTCGGCCGTGCGGTGGAGGATCCTGCAGTCCACGTTGATCGCGGTGGCGATCGCCGGGCTGATGTTGGGAGTTCCGCTGGCGATCGTCTCCTGGCGATCAGTGGATCAGACCACCCGGGCCGATCTGCAGACCCGGTTGCACCAGATGGCGGCCCGGCTGGACGACCAGAGCTCGGGTGCTGCGGTGGGTCTGCCAATAGATCTGACGTCCTTCGCGCAGTCGCTTCCGCCTGGTGGGCAGCTGGTGGTGGATTCACCGTGGGCCGGTCGCTCGGTGCTCGGCGCCGATCCTGGCCCCGATGCAGTCGCGGAGGTACTGCCGCTGGCGCAGCGGGGTAGCGCCCGGCTCTCGGTACCCGCCGTCGCGATGCGAGGTGATCAGCTCGCCGCGATCGCGCTGGTCCTGCTGCTCGTGGCACTGTCGGTGGGGCTGGCCACCGCGGTGGCCATCGTGGCCGCCCGGCGGCTGGGCGGGCCGCTGGAGGACGTGGCCGAACGCGCGGCCCGGTTGGGGGCGGGAGATTTTCGCCTTGTGCCTGCGCGCTATGGCATCGCCGAACTCGATCGGATCGCGGAACGGTTGGACACCTCGGCAGCCGCTCTGGCCGAGCTCATCGCCCGGGAGCGGGACCTCGTCGGCGACGTGTCGCATCAGTTGCGCAGCCGGCTCACCGCGCTGCAGCTGCGGCTGGACGAGCTGGCCACGCATCCGGATCCGGAGACTGCAGCGGAGGCCGAGGCGGCGCTGGAGCAAGCGGAACGGCTCGGTGCGGTGCTCGATGATCTGCTGCGGGCCACCGAGGAGGCACGGGCCGCCACTGCTGAGCCGGTCGCGCTGGGGGAGTTGCTCAGTGAGGTGGTGGCTGACTGGCAGCCGCAAGCCGATGCCGACCGCCGCTCGCTGCGGCTTCGGGTCGCCGACGAGCTGGTCGCCCGGGTCACCCCCGGCCGGTTACGGGAAGCGCTCGGCGTGCTGATCGACAACGCGTTGCGCCACGGTGCCGGGGTGGTGACACTGTCTGCGCGGTGGACGGGGGTGTGGCCGGATCGCATGGTCGTGGTCGAGGTGACCGACGGTGGCGAGGGAGTGCCCGAGGAGCTGGCCGCGCGCGTCTTCGACCGGGGCATCTCCGGAGCATCGTCGACCGGAGTCGGCTTGGCGCTGGCCAGAGCACTGGTCGAGGCCGACGGGGGGCGCCTGGAACTCAGCTCGGCGCAGCCTGCCAGGTTCGCGGTCTACCTGCGGGTGCCGCGCGGTGAGCAGCCGCCCGGGGTTCCCCGCCCCGACACCGGCATGGTGTAGACCCGGCTGGGCCGGCACATCAGCCCACCGCCGGCTGGGCCGGCGATCAACCCACCGGCACCTGGCGCCGCACATTCTGGTCGGGGAAGACGTACCTGCGGAACGCCCACCACCGGAAAGCCATCGCCACCAGCGTTCCGATCACGTTGGCGCTGGCGAAGTCGGCGGCTTCCTGAGCGAGCAGGCTGACCTGCGGGACCTGCAACTCCAGCATGTAGCGTGAGATCCACAGTGGGGTGGCGTTCAGCACCAACCCGATGCCGCAGACGGCGAAGAACAGGGTCGCCTCGTAGTGGCGTTCCCGGCCACCCCGGGTGCGGAAGGACCACTCCCGGTTGAGGATGTAGGACAGGATCGTCGCCACCAGCACGGCGACGATCTTGGCGGTCACTGGTTTCGGCTCGAGCACCGTCATCTTGAGCAGGGTGAACAGCGTGATGTCCACGACGTAGGTGATCGCGCCGACAAGACCGAATTTCACCAGCTCACGGTGCCGGACAGCGATGTCGCGGTACGGCTGCGGAATCCGGAACAGTACGGCGTCGACCATGGACACCGCGGCAGTCTACGGATCGATGAGATGGGGCCTCCGTATAGCGGCGCTGCGCGGATAAGATCGGCAGTTCGTGGACCCGCGTAGTGGTTTTCCCGTGGTCGGCATGGTGGGTGCTGGGCAGTTGGCCCGGATGACTCACCAGGCCGCCGTAGCGCTGGGGCAGTCCTTGCGGGTGCTGGCCGCCGACCCGGGCGAGTCCGCCGCCCTGGTGGCCTCCGATGTGGTGCTCGGCAGCCATGACGATCTGGCTACGCTGCGCCGGTTTGCGGCGGGTTGCGATGTCGTGACGTTCGACCACGAGCACGTTCCCGCCGAACACCTGCGAGCTTTGGTGGCCGACGGGGTGGAGGTATATCCGGGGCCAGATGCGCTGTGCCACGCCCAGGACAAGCTGGTGATGCGCCGAGCTCTTTCCGAATTCGGCGTGGCCGTCCCGCCGTTCCGTGCAGTGGTTGCGCCCCAGGACGCGGTGGCCTTCGGCGCTGAGCACGGCTGGCCTTGCATGCTCAAGGCTGCTCGCGGCGGCTATGACGGGCGGGGGTTGTGGATGCTCACCAACCCCACCCAGGCGAGCCACATGGTGGCGGAGCTGCTGGCCGCGGGCACCCCGCTGCTGGTCGAACACTTCGTGGCCATGCGCCGGGAGCTGGCCGCGCTGGTGGCCCGCTCGCCGTTCGGGCAGGGCGCGGCCTGGCCGGTGGTGCAGACGGTGCAGCGAGACGGGATCTGTGTCGAGGTGCTCGCTCCGGCACCCGGCCTGGACCCGGAGCTGGCGCTGGCGGGCCAGCATCTGGCCCTGGACGTGGCGGCCACCCTCGGCGTGGTGGGCGTGCTGGCCGTCGAACTGTTCGAGCTGCCTGATGGGACGTTGCTGGTGAACGAGCTGGCGATGCGCCCGCACAACAGCGGGCACTGGACGATCGAGGGCGCGGTCACCTCCCAGTTCGAGCAGCACCTGCGGGCGGTGCTGGATTACCCGTTGGGGTCCACCGCGCCGCGCGCGCCGGCCTGCGCGATGGCCAATGTGCTGGGTGCCGATGCCCAGCCGGTGATGGGGATGGATGAACGGTTGCACCACCTGATGGCCCGCTATCCCGAAGCCAAGGTGCACCTGTACGCGAAGCCGGAGCGTCCCGGCCGCAAGATCGGGCACGTGACGGTGTGCGGGGAGGATCTGGCGGTGGCGCGCGCGACGGCGGTCGCCTCGGCGGCCTTCCTGGCCACCGGGGACTGGCCGGACGGATACCACGTGCACAGCCCAGAGGGGGAGCTGGCGTGAACCTGGTCGGTGTGATCATGGGTAGCGATTCGGACTGGCCGGTGATGCAGGCTGCTGCGCAGGCGTTGGAGCAGTTCGACGTGCCGCACGAGGTGGCGGTGGTCTCCGCGCACCGGACCCCCGAGCGGATGCTCGACTACGCCCGCAACGCCGCGAGCCGCGGGTTGAAGGTGATCATCGCGGGAGCCGGTGGGGCGGCGCACCTGCCCGGGATGGTGGCCTCGGCGACGGTGCTGCCGGTGATCGGTGTGCCGGTACCGCTGGCGCACCTGGACGGGCTGGATTCCCTGCTCTCGATCGTCCAGATGCCCGCCGGGGTCCCGGTCGCGACGGTGTCGGTGGGTGGCGCCCGCAACGCTGGCTTGCTCGCTGTCCGCATCCTGGCCGTCTCGGACCCGGCGCGCGCGCGGCGGCTGCTGGCCTTCCAGCAGGAGCTGGCGCAGCTGGTAGCGGACAAGGATGCCGCGCTGCGCGCCAGGCCGGATGCCCCGGAGTAGGGCAGGCTGTCGGCTAGGACGGCTGGGAGGAGGGTGAGAGCCGTGAATCCGGACTTCGACGTCTACCAACTCGGTGCGGAATACGAGGCGCTGCGGGAGACGGTGCGGGCGCTGTCCGAGAAGCAGATCGCCCCGCACGCCGCGGAGGTCGACGAGCTGGAGCGGTTTCCGAACGAGGCGCTGTCTGCCCTGATGAGCTCGGGTTTCCACGCGGTGCACGTGCCCGAGGCCTACGGCGGGCAGGGTGCTGATTCGGTGGCGACCTGCATCGTGATCGAGGAGGTGGCGCGGGTCTGCGCGTCGTCGTCGTTGATCCCGGCGGTGAACAAGCTGGGCACGACGGGGCTGCTGCTGGCCGGCTCGGAAGAGCTGCGCAAGCAGGTACTGCCGTCGGTAGCCGCGGGCTCGATGGCGAGCTACGCGCTCTCCGAGCGGGAGGCGGGCAGCGACGCCGCCGCGATGCGGACCAGAGCGCGGCGTGCTGGTGAGCACTGGGTCCTCAACGGCACCAAATGCTGGATCACCAATGCGGGGCAGTCCCACTGGTACACCGTGATGGCGGTCACCGACCCTGATCGGGGGGCCAGAGGGATCAGCGCCTTCGTCGTCCACAAGGACGACCTGGGTTTTTCCGTCGGGCCCAAGGAACGCAAGCTGGGGATCAGGGGCAGCCCGACCAGGGAGGTCTACTTCGAGGACTGTGCGATCCCCGCCGACCGGATCATCGGCGAGCCTGGTACCGGGTTCACGACCGCCCTGCGGACTCTCGACCACACCCGTCCGACGATCGGAGCGCAGGCGGTGGGCATCGCGCAGGGCGCGGTGGATGCCTCCATCGCCTACGTCAAGCAGCGCCGGCAGTTCGGCAAGCCGATCGCGGATTTCCAGGGCGTCCAGTTCATGCTGGCTGAGATGGCGATGAAGACCGAGGCGGCCCGGCAGTTGGTCTACCTCGCCGCGGCCCGCGCCGAGCGTGGCGAGGGCGAGCTCGGGTTCATCTCCTCAGCGTCGAAGTGTTTCGCCTCCGACGTGGCCATGGCGGTGACCACGGACGCCGTGCAGCTTTTCGGCGGTTACGGCTACACCCGCGATTTTCCCGTCGAGCGGATGATGCGCGACGCGAAGATCACTCAGATCTACGAAGGCACCAACCAGATCCAACGCGTGGTGATGGCCCGCGCCCTGCTCAAAGACTAGATCAACGATCAAGATTGAGGCTCCCGAGATCCGATGGCGGCGTTTGGGGCCCTCGTGGGGCCCTGCCACTTTCCGGCGGCGAACACACCGTCTATCGCCAGCCGGGCCCGCTCGTTGCTGGACGGCACCAGGTGGGTGTATGTCCGCAGGGTGAATCCGGGGTCGGAGTGACCGAGGTACTCGGCCAGCTCCTTAATTGACACGCCGTTTGCTAGGAGCGTCGAGGCGTAGAAGTGCCGTAGCGCGTGCATGCCGTCCGCCCGGTTGCGGTACGCCACACCGGCCGTGCGGAACGCGCCCTGCCACACGACCTTGCTAAAGCAGTCGCCCGTGTACAACCGGCCATCATCGCCAGTCACCAGCAGCCGGACCGTGACCGGCTTGCCACCTGGTTCACCCCAGGGCAATGTGACCTCTGTCGACGGGAACGCCTGCTCGTGCGCGCGCGTGGCCGCAAACACCCCAGACGACAGCGGAACCCGCCGCTTCTTGCCGCCTTTGGGCAACGCAAATACCAATGTTCTATCTACTACGCGGATCTGACGCTGCACGTGCAAGGCCTGACCATCCTCGTCGATATCGTCGAGGGACAGACCGAGGATCTCGCCCTGCCGCAACCCGCAGCCCCCGCCTACTATGCAGATGATCTGGAACCGAGCTGGTAGTCCATCTTGGAGTGCCCGCAATCGGGTCTCCGGCCACACCACGATGTCAGAACTTGGGCTGGACGGCCGCCTGATGCTCTTGGCCTTACAGGGGTTCGTAGTGATCAGCCTGTCCTCTACCGCTGAATCCATGATGGACGATAGCGCGGTGAACAGGACTGTCTTGTAATTCTGGCTGAGCTTGTTTTCTTCCAGCACACCGAGCCAATCTCGCACGGTGGCCGACTTAATCGAGTTGATGGGCAGATCTCCGAAGTGCGGATAGATCTGACTGTGCAGTCGGCTCCGCAGTACGCCGCGAGTGGCTCTGTCGGTGGACTGTCCCTTGATCCAATTCTCGGCCTGCTGTCGAAACCTGATCTGGCCGGCCCGAAGATCGACGTACTTACCCTCCCTCTTGCTCGACTCGACCTCAAGAAGGAAGTCTTCTGCCTGCTTCTTGCATCTGTCTGGAAACATTCTCGCGACTGTGCGACCTTCCGGATCGACATACCGAGTCCGGTACCGCATCCCTCGGCCGTAGCGAGGCGTCTTAACTCGCTTGACGCATCCAGTGTCGGGGTCGACCACTGGCTTGTACCAACGATCTTGCACATTGCCCATGGCAGACTGCTCCTGTATATCGAAATTGCTTGAATACCCCGCGACTGTCTGGCTAGGCCACGCGTGTGGCCCAGCGTTTGACGGCTAGCGGGTCGTATCGCAGGTGGCGTCCGACTTTGCGAACCGGGGGTCCTTCTCCGCGCCATTTCCATTGGTAGAGAGTTTTCACGGGGACGCCGAGGTAGGCGGACACGTCGTCGACGGTCCATAACCGGTCGATCGAATACAGCGAATCCATGTCACCCTCCGGTCAGGCGGCTTGATCACTAGTTGCCGAACGGTCTAAGTCGAGTGGAGGGCCGTGGGTGGCGAGTTGGGCGGCGGTGTATTCGGCTTTCCATCGCTGTCGTTCGGCGACGGCGTGGAGGAGCAGGAGGGGTCGGGGTGGGACGTCGGGGTCGGCGGGTGCGGTGCGTTCCCACTGATAGGGCCCGTCCTGCGGACCGTGAGTCGGCTGGATACCAGCTGCTTGGAGCAGTTGCCGAACGAATTCGCTTCGCTCGGCTCGGTGATCGGCGAGGCTTTTGTTCGACCACTTGCGGGAGACCAGGACGCGGCGTCCGGCGATGCCGAGGTGTTCGGGGCGATGGGCTTTGCCCTTGCAGCGTCCCGGCGTTATCGAGTACCGGGTGCCCTTGGGTTGGATGCCGTAGAGCAACCAGACCGCGCACCGCGGTGAGCACGGCGTGATGCGCAGTTCGGCGTGCAACCGGCAGGCATGCTCACGGTGAGCATCAGTGGCGTGCTCACCGAGCCCGGCGGCCTGGCCTATCGATTTGCTTAGGTATTTGGTGAGGTAGCCGACGTGACGTCCGGCTTCCTCGGTCCCGCCGAGGATGCCCTTGACGTGCACCTGGTCCCCGAAGCGCACCACGTGCGCCGGTTCGGTCAGCCCCTCGCAGGCCTGCTCCCAGCTCGGCAGCGGTACTCCGGTCTCGGGGTCGGTGAAAGCCTTCGTCCGGGCGTCCCAGACCGGGAGCCGGTCGTCGGTGTAGAGGGGTTGGTCGTGGTTTGGCCACCACACCTGGTGGTAGGTCGCGTGGGTGATCGCCCGGAGTTCCGCGCGGGGGATGGCGCCTCGGATGGCGGCGTGGAAGTGCGGGGCGCCGCGTTTTTGGGGTTCGACGGTGCCGAAGTACTGCACATCCCACCCGACACAGCGCCGGGTGTTCTGCCAGAACCGATCCACCAACGCCGGGAAGTGGATCGCATCCCGAGCCGCCCGCCGATAGTCATAGCTATCGGGGTCCACTGCCGCGCCATTGGAGTCCACGCGACCGTAGGTGTCGAGGGTCAGGGTGAGGAACGTGGAGGGCCGGTACCGACCGGCGAACACCCGCCCGACGGTTCGTTTCTCGACGGGACGGCGTGGCAGATCCGGGGCATCTTGACGGCGCCGGGTGGAGCGCTTCACGGGCCTGGGTGCTGGCTCCAGCGGAGTGAGCCGACCGCGTATCCCCGATGCTCTGATGTCGGCATCGAGTTCGGTGACCGCCTCGGCGATCTGTTCGCAGGTAGTCTCGTCACCGATCTCACGGCATTCGGCGTAGATGGCCACCAGGTCAGCCCGGGTCGCCATCAAGGCCTGGTGTTCGGCGCTGGGCTTGTCCCGATCGGTGACCGGCTCTTCATCGAGGTGCCAGCCTTGGCGGCATTGGGCCATCCGCAACCGGCGGGCCTTCTCCGCGCAGGGAGAGCATTGATCGTCTCTGGTGGATCCACACGGGACGGGTACGACATCCACACGGCCGGTGGTGGTATCGATACGGCGCATGGCCAGCGGCCGGATACACACCCCGTTCTGTTCGGCCAGGGCTTGTGCGACGTCGGTACTCAGCGGTAATACCGCCCGCTGTGCCCGGGTCAGTGTCTGGAGGTCCACGGCGGTGGGGGGCGTCTCGGTCATCAGAGGGTCACCGCTGCCAGGGTGGCCAGGGCATGCAGGGCGCTCAGCGGGACGGTGGCCGTGGATCGGGG
>DASYAZ010000037.1:0-37484 GCA_036501085.1 Pseudonocardiaceae bacterium
ACCTGTGTGGGGGCTGGCCGCCCTTAACGGAGGCCAACCCCCCACAGATGGTCAGGTGCGGGGCTTCTCGCGAAGCTCGTAGGTCTCGATCTCATCGCCCACCCGGATGTCGTGGTACGACGAGAGCGTGAGACCGCACTCGTAGCCTTCCCGCACCGAGGACGCGTCGTCCTTGAACCGGCGCAGTGAGGACACCGTGAAGTCCTCCCGGACGACCACGTTGTCCCGTAGCAACCGGGCCTTGGCGTTGCGCCGGATCTCCCCCGAGGTGACCATGCAGCCGGCGATGGTGCCGACCTTGGAGGAGCGGAAGACCTCACGGACTTCGGCCCGGCCGAGCGATACTTCCTCGTATTCCGGCTTGAGCATGCCCTTGAGAGCCTGCTCGATCTCCTCGATCGCCTGGTAGATCACCGAGTAGTAACGGATCTCCACGCCCTCGCGGTTGGCCAGCGTGGTCGCCTTACCGTCGGCCCGGACGTTGAACCCGAGCACGATGGTGTTGTCCGCGATGGCCAAGTTGATGTCGCTCTCAGTGATTCCACCGACCCCGCGGGAGATGACCCGCAGTTCCACCTCATCACCGACATCGATCTTCAGCAGGGCATCTTCCAGCGCCTCCACGGTGCCGGCGTTGTCGCCCTTGAGGATCAGGTTGAGCTCGCTGGTCTCCTTCAGGGCCCGATCCAGGTCTTCCAGGCTGACCCGGCGGCGCCGGGAAGCAAGATCGGCGTTGCGCTCACGGGTACGCCTGCGGTCAGCGATCTGCCGGGCGATGCGGTCCTCGTCGACAACGAGGAAGTTGTCGCCGGCGCCCGGCACCGAGGTGAACCCGATGAGCTGCACCGGGCGCGAGGGCAGCGCTTCGGTGACGTCGTCGCCGTGCTCGTCGACCATGCGGCGGACCCGACCATAGGCATCTCCGGCCACCACGGAGTCACCGACCCGCAGCGTGCCCCGCTGCACCAGTACGGTGGCCACCGGACCACGACCGCGGTCCAGATGCGCCTCGATCGCCACACCCTGCGCATCCATCTCCGGGTTGGCCCGCAGATCCAGCGAGGCATCCGCGGTGAGCAGGATGGCCTCGAGGAGCGAGCCGATGTTGGTGCCCTCCTTGGCCGAGATGTCGACGAACATGGTGTCGCCGCCATAGTCCTCGGGCACCAGCCCGTACTCGGTGAGCTGGCCACGGATCCGCGTCGGGTCCGCATTCTCCTTATCGATCTTGTTGACCGCGACCACGACCGGCACCCGGGCCGCCTTCGCGTGGTTGATCGCCTCCACGGTCTGCGGCATGACACCGTCATCGGCAGCCACCACCAGTACGGCGATGTCCGTCGAGCGCGCACCGCGGGCCCGCATGGCAGTGAACGCCTCGTGACCCGGGGTGTCGATGAAGGTGATCAGCCGCTCCACGCCGTCCAGCTCGGTAGCGACCTGGTAAGCACCGATGTGCTGGGTGATCCCCCCAGCCTCCCCACCCATCACGTTGGCCTGCCGGATGGTGTCCAGCAGGCGGGTCTTGCCGTGGTCGACGTGGCCCATGACAGTCACCACCGGTGGGCGGAAGGCGAGGTCGTCCTCACCCCCGAAGTCCTCGCCATAAGTCAGATCGAAGGACTCCAGCAGCTCCCGATCCTCGTCCTCGGGACTGACGACCTGGATCTGGTAGTTCATCTCCTGCCCGAGCAGCTCCAGCACGTCATCGGAGACCGACTGGGTCGCCGTCACCATCTCACCGAGATGGAACAACGCCTGCACCAGCGCAGCAGGGTTGGCATCGATCTTCTCGGCGAAATCAGTGAGCGAGGACCCGCGACGTAGCCGGACGACCTCGCCGGTGCCACGGGGCAACCGGACGCCACCTACCGAGGGCGCCTGCATGTTGTCGAACTCCTGGCGCTTCTGCCGCTTGGACTTGCGGCCCTTGCGCGCCGGGCCCCCGGGCCGGCCGAAGGCTCCGGCCGCTCCGCCGCGGCCGCGGCCTCCTCCACCGCCGCCGCCGGGACGCGCCGGCCCTCCGCGGAAGCCACCGCCCGCGGGGGCACCGGAGCTCGGTGCCCCGCTGGGAGCTCCGCCGCTGCGGAAACCGCCGCCCCCACCGCGGCCGCCACCAGGACCACCACGGCCGCCACCAGGACCACCCGGACCACCCGGACCGCCTCGCCCGCTGTCACCGCCGGTGCGACCGGGCCGACTCGATCCCGCCCCCGGACCGGGCGGCCGCGGCGGCATCATGCCGGGGTTCGGGCGTGGTCCGCCGCTTCCGGACGGACCGCTGCGGCCGGCGGGTGCTCGGTTGCCCCCACCCGGACGGGGGGGCATGCTGCCCGGTCCGGCCGGGCTCGTGGGAGGCCCGGAGCGCTGGCCCGCCGAACGTGGCGGCGCAGAACTGCCAACACCGAAGGGATTGTTGCCCACCCGCGGGGACCGCGGCCCTGGCTTGGGCGACCTCGGACGGACCTCTCCGGACCCGGATCCGTCGTCGGGTCGCGCGCCTGGACGTTGCTCGGAACGCTGCTCGGAAGATGGTCGCTGGGGAGCCACCCGGTGCTCGGCTGCGGGGCGCTGGGGAGCCGGACTTTCCGGCACGGCAGGCCGGTCACCGACCGAGGGGGGCTCGCCGGTCGGTGGACGCTCGGCAGCCGGCTGGCGCACGGCAGGAGCCGGACGCTGGGGAATCCCCAGCGGCGAAGCACCCGGAGCCGGAGCGGGGGCCCTCGGCGCGGTACCGGCAGCGGGACTGCTCGGCGCCGATTCCGGCCGGCGGCTCGGAGCGGGAGCGGGCCTCGGCGTGCCCTCACCGGGAGCGGGGTGGATCCCACCGGATTCGCCAGCGCGTGCCCGGCCGGCCGACGCGCCGTTGGCACGAGGCTCCTTGGCTGCCTCGGTGGGAAATGAGTCGCGAAGCTTGCGGGCGACCGGTGCCTCCACCGTCGAAGAGGCAGACTTCACATACTCGCCGAGGTCGGCGAGCTTCTTGAGTACGTCTTTACTGGTGACACCGAGCTCTTTCGCGAGCTCGTGCACGCGGGCCTTGCCTGCCACTGCTCTCCTCACTGGTGGAGCCGGCGGCAATCCCGCTCGACCCCGCTACTAGTGCATGTCCATCGCTGTCAGAGCTTCACGACTGCGGGTACATTTCAGAATCGACCTGCTCTCTGCGTTGACCGCGTACCGGGACGATCCCGGTCATCGGGCACGTCCCCGGCGAACCGGGAACCTCATTCGTCTCCGCACTGCTCCGTGACAAAGGCCTGCACCGGGGCGATGTCGAGCGCACCCGCGGCGCGCAGTGCCCGCGGGAACGCACGGCGTCGCTCGGCGAGACGCAGGCAGTCCAGTTCGGGATGCACCCAGGCACCCCGACCCGGCTGCCGGCGCTGCGGGTCCGGAACCAGAGCCCCGTCCACCGCCACCACACGTAGCAATCCGGAAGCCACCGCCCTGGTCCGGCAACCCACGCACGTCCGAACGGGCTCGGCAGGCCGCTCGCGGCGACAAGACCGGACCTTGTCCAGGCAGGCGTAGACCGTCCCCCGACGGTAGGCCTTCATAATACTAGCGTGTCCCGGCGGCCGGAGGAGAACCGGCATTGCTCACCGGGATCTCGGCACGGGGGGCGAGGGCCGGCGGGGCCGCCATCGGATCCGCGTCACTGCGGATGTCGATCTTCCATCCGGTCAGGCGGGCGGCCAGCCTGGCGTTCTGGCCTTCCTTGCCGATCGCCAGCGAGAGCTGGAAGTCAGGCACGATGACCCGGGCAGTCTTGGCCCGGAGATCGATGACCTGTACCGAGACGACCTTCGCCGGGGACAGCGCGTTACCCACGAAGGTCGCCGGATCATCCGAGTGATCGATGATGTCGATCTTCTCGCCACCCAGTTCGCTCATCACATTGCGGACCCGCTGGCCCATCGGTCCGATACAGGCGCCCTTGGCATTGACCCCCGCGACCGTCGATCGGACCGCGATCTTCGAACGATGTCCCGCTTCCCTCGCCACCGCGGGGATCTCCACGGTGCCGTCGGCGATCTCGGGAACCTCCAGGGCGAACAACCGGCGAACCAGGTTGGGATGCGTCCGGGACAGGGTGATCTGTGGTCCGCGTATCCCTCGGGATACCCCCACCACGTAGCACTTGATCCGCTCACCATGACGGTAGGTCTCTCTGGGCGCCTGCTCCACCGGCGGGATCACGCCTTCGGTCTCACCGACCTGGACCACCACCACACCCCTGGAGTTGGCCCTGGCGTCTCGCTGCACGACTCCGGCGACGATCTCGCCTTCCTTGGCCGAGAACTCACCGAAAGTCCGCTCGTGCTCGGCATCACGGAGCCGCTGCAAGATCACCTGCCGGGCGGTGGTGGCCGCGATCCGGCCGAATCCCTCGGGAGTGTCGTCCCATTCGGCCAGCACGTTGCCCTCGGCATCGAGCTCCTGTGCCAACACCCGGACCAGGCCGGTCTTGCGGTCGACGTCGATTCGCACGTTCGGTTGGTGGCCGTCAGTGTGCTTGTATGCGGTGAGCAGTGCCGTCTCGATGGCCTCGAGAACCGTCTCGAAGGAGACATCCTTGTCCCGCTCGATGGCGCGCAGCGCGGCGATGTCGACGTTCACCGTTCCTCCAAATCCTGCCGTCTGGCGCCCTCGAGCGCAGCGAGCTCAGCCGCAGGCGGCTGGCGGAATTCCACTTCCACCACCGCACGGCACAGCTCCGCGTAGCGCACCCGGCGAAGGGATCCCGACGCCAGCAGCGTGACACCCTCGTCGTCGCAGTCGCCGATCCGGCCGACCAACTCCCCACCCTCGGCCAGGACGGCGCGCACCAGCCGAAGCCGGTTGCGCCGCCAGTGCCGCGGGTGAGTCAGCGGCCGGTCCACCCCAGGTGAGCTCACTTCGAGGTTGTACGGGCCGGCCACCAGCTCAGCATGCTGGTCCAGCGCCAGCGACACCGCGCGACTCACCGCGGTGATGTCGTCCAACCCGACACCGGTGTCCGAATCGATGATCACCCGGATCAGCCAGCGCTGACCTGCGCGCATCTCCTCCAGCTCCTCGAGCTCGAACCCGGTGCCGGCCACAGCCTCACGGACCACCGGTTCGATGGGTGAGCCGGTATTCGCGGGCTGCGCGATCACCGTGGCCTCCTGGAGAGAAATGCTCTGCGTGGATGAAGCTGACAAAGCTGCGGCGCGGGTGGCGAGCAAGCTCGGCAGCCCCGGCCGGGATCACCTAGGGTATCGCGTCGCGAGAACCCCCAGCGTGGAGTGGATCGCCTAGTGGATCACGGTGCTGGGTCAGCGGCTAATCGGGGGACTGGCAAAATGGCTTACCGTGTCCGGAGCCCGCCCCAGCCGTCGTCACGTGCTGGGCACCGGAGCAGCGGCAGCGCTGCTCCTGCTGGGTACTCCCGTGGCGCTGACCGGGTGCAGTCCATGGTCGTCTGGTCGCGAGGGACCTGATCAATTGGAGGCCCCGGCGCGACGCGCCGAGACGGACGCGGCCCAGGCGAGCGCGGTAGCCCAGATGGCGGCCGGAATGCCCAACCGCACCGGGGCCGAGTTGGCTGCAGCAGCCAAGAGCCTCGCCGCCGACCGGACGGCTCACGCGAATGCGCTGCGCGCCGAACTGCACCGGGTCCACACCGGCACGGCGTCCACCACCAGGGCCCCCGCGCCCCCACCGGCAGCGCCTCCAGCCGCGGCACCCGACCTCGCCAACGCCCAGTCGGCACTGACCGAGGCGATGCACTCGGCACGGGACGAGGCCGCCGCATTGGTCATGACGTTGCCCGGTTACCGCGCCGCCCTGCTGGCCTCGATCGCAGCCTGCTGCGCAACCCACGCCGCCCTCCTCGCATGACCCCCTTCCCCCTTCGCCGTCCCCACCCCGATATGGAGACATATCGGGGTAAAGGGGTTACCTCTGACCCCGATATGTCTCCATATCGGGAGAGGGGGGATGGGGAGCGGGGGGTGCCGGTGGGGGCTTTGCAGGCGGCGCTGGCCGCGGAGCATGCCGCTGTGTGGGCTTACGGGCTGGCGGGGGCGTTCATATCCGGCACTTTGGCCGGCCAGCTCGGCAAGGCTGAGACAGTGCACATGGCACGGCGCGACGCCACCGAGCGGGCGCTGATCGACGCGGGCGCGCGACCGGTGCAGCCCGAGCCGGGCTACCTCACCCCCGAGCCGGTCACCAATGCCGCTTCGGCGCTGCGGCTGGCCATCACCGCCGAGACCGATGCAGCCGCCGCGTGGCGCTCGGTCATTGCGCGCAGCCCGGCGGATCCGGATGTGCGCGAGTCCGCTCTCGACGCGCTGACGACCGCGGCGGTGCAAGCCACCCGCTGGCGCGCCGCGGCCGACGCCGACCCAGCCACCGTGCCCTTCCCCGGCGCGCCGTAGAACAGCGACCGCGGGGTCCTACTGAAACGAGGCCACGGCCGTGCACACCGAACAGCTCCGCATCGAGACCGGCGCGCGGGAGACAGTGCGCGACATCACCCGGGAATGCCGCGCTTTTCTTGATCGGATGGAAGCTGGTGATGGTCTGCTGCACGTGTGGGTGCCGCATGCCACCGCCGGCCTGGCAGTGATCGAGACCGGGGCCGGTAGCGACACCGACCTGCTCGCCGCACTGCGCGCGCTGCTTCCCGCCGACGACCGGTGGCGGCACCGGCACGGCTCACCCGGGCACGGCAGGGATCACCTGCTACCCGCGTTGCTGCCGCCCTACGCCAGCGTCCCCGTGCTCGGCGGCCAGCTCGCGCTGGGGACCTGGCAGTCGATCTGCGTGGTGGACACCAACGGCGACAACCCGGTCCGCACCGTCCGGCTGAGCTTCCTGACCGGCTGATCAGCTACTTGCTGCACAGCTCCTGCACGTGGGTCACCACCCCGTCCACCGGTACCTCGGTGCGCTCCCCCGTCACCCGGTCCTTGACCTCCACGACACCGGAGGCCAGTCCACGGCCCACCACCAGGATGGTCGGCATACCGACCAGCTCGGCGTCGGCGAACTTCACCCCGGGAGTGGCGGCGCGATCGTCGAGGATCACCCGCAGGCCGGCGGCGTCGAGTTCCTCAGCCAGCCGCTCACCGGCCTCGCCGATGGTGCCGTCCTTGCCGGCGATGACGAGGTGCACGTCGGCTGGGGCGACCTCACGGGGCCAGATGAGCCCGTGCTCGTCGTGGCTCTGCTCGGCGATCGCACCGACCAGCCGGGACACCCCGATCCCGTAGCAACCCATGGTGATCCGGACCGGTTTGCCATCGGGCCCGAGCGCATCCAGCTTGAAGGTGTCGGCGTACTTGCGCCCGAGCTGGAAGATATGCCCGATCTCGATGCCCCGCGCCGCGACCAGGGTGCCGGCTCCATCCGGTGAGGGATCACCGGCGCGCACCTCCGCGGCCTCGACGGTGCCGTCGGGAATGAAGTCACGCCCGCACACCAGGTCGACGACGTGGTGATCAGGACGGTCCGCGCCGGTGGCCCAAGCGCTACCCCGGACCACCCGGGGGTCGACCAGGTACCGCACCTGGTGCGCCCCGAGCGCGCCGGGCCCGATGTAGCCCTTGGCCAGGAACGGGTGCGCAGCGAAGTCCACATCCTCCAGCAGCGCCACCTCAGCCGGGGACAGCGAGGCTTCCAGCCGTTTCATGTCGACCTCACGGTCGCCGGGGATCCCGACACCGAGCAGCTCCCAATCCTGCGCACCGGGCTGCCGGATCTTGACCATGACGTTCTTCAGGGTGTCCGCAGCGCTGAAGGTGCGGCCCAGTCCGGCGGCGTTGAGGTGATCGACCAAGGTGGCGATGGTCGGGGTGCCGGGGGTGTGCAGCACCTGGGCCGGGGGCAGGCCGTCCAGGGGCCGCTCCGGGGGCGCGGGAGTGGTCACCGCCTCCACGTTGGCGGCGTACCCGGACTCGGTGCTGCGGACGAAGGTGTCCTCACCGGTCTCGGCCTCGGCGAGGAACTCCTCGCTGGCCGAGCCACCCATCGCGCCGGACATGGCCGACACGATCACATATCGCAACCCGAGCCGGTCGAAGATCCTGACGTAAGCCTCGCGGTGCGCCTGGTAGGACCGGGCCAGCCCGTCCTCGGACAGGTCGAACGAGTACGAGTCCTTCATCAGGAACTCCCGGCCGCGCAGGATCCCCGCACGGGGGCGTTCCTCGTCCCGGTACTTGGTCTGCACCTGGTAGAGGATCACCGGGTAGTCCTTGTACGAGCTGTACTCGCCCTTGACGGTGAGCGTGAACAGCTCCTCATGGGTGGGCCCGAGCAGGTAGTCGCCACCCTTGCGGTCGCGCAACCGGAACAGGTTCGCGCCGTACTCGGTCCAGCGACCGGTCGCCTCGTAGGGTTCGCGCGGCAGTAACGCCGGGAACAGGATCTCCTGCCCGCCGATCGCGTCCATCTCCTGCCGGACGACGGTCTCGATGTTGCGCAGCACCCGCAGGCCCAGCGGTAGCCACGAATAGATCCCCGGCGCGACGCGGCGGACATACCCGGCGCGCACCAGCAGTTTGTGGCTGGGCACCTCGGCGTCCACCGGGTCCTCGCGCAGGGTGCGCAGGAACAGCGACGACAACCTGGTGATCATGCTTGGCTACTCCTCGAGGGCGGCCGGATTGCTGAGCTCGCAGCGTATCGGGACTTCGGAGTGTCAGTCCTCCCGGTTACCGTCACCGGTCACGGCGGCTGGCTGATCGTGCGCTCGATGCGGCGCAGCGCCTCCCGGAGCAAGGGCAGTGAGGTGCCGTGGTTGAGCCGGATCCGCCCGTGGCCCTGCTCAGCCGGCAAGGCGTAGGAGGATCCCGGGTTCACCGCCACCCGTCCGCGGTGGAGCAACACCTGGGCCGGGTCATCACCCAGCCCGGCTTCACGCAGGTCGAGCCAGGCAAGGTAACCCGCCTGAGCAGGGTGCGCCCGCACGCTGGGCGTCCGCCGGACCCAGCCGGCCAGCTCGGCGCGGGTCAGGTCCAGGTGGCTGCGCACCGCATCGATCCAGCCACCGTCATCGGTCCAGGCCGCGATACTGGCCGCCACTCCCGGAGCGGACGCGCGCAGCCGCTCGTACTGCGGCACCGCGTCGGTGACCTGCGCGGTGCCCGGCTGCGCTTGGAGCAGCGCGCATTTCAGCCCGGGCACGTTCCAGCCCTTGGAGATGCTGGTGACGGTGACCGAATGGGCAGCGGCCTGTGGCGCGCTCACGGCGTACGGGGTGAAACTGGCGCCGGTGGCCAGCAGCGGGGCGTGCACCTCATCGGAGATCACGTGAGCCCCCCGGGCGTCCACGATCTCCGAGACGGCAGCCAGCTCGCCGGCGGTGAGCACCCGGCCGGTGGGGTTGTGCGGGTGGCACAGCAGCACGGCACGCGCACCGGCGCGCAGTGCGTCATCCAGGCACCGCAGGTCCAGCTGCCACCCATCGGGGCGATCCAACAGCGGCCACGGCACCGCCACCCGGCCCAGTTGCGCGAGGAGCAGGTAGAACGGCGGGTAGGCGGGCGTGAGCAGCACCACGCCTTCGCCCGGCTGGGTGAGCACCCGCAATGCTGCCTCCAGCCCCGCCATCACATCACCCACCGGGCAGGCCAGCGCCGGGTCGGGCCGCCAGCCGTGATGCCGCTCGGCCCAGCCGGCGAACGCCTCGGCGAGGCCGGCCGGTTCGGAGTAACCGAGGTCGTGCGTCTCGAGCACCCGCCGGGCGGCCTCGAGGACGGCGGGAGCCAGCGGAAAGTCCATCTCCGCGACCCAGGCGGGGAGCACATCAGCCGGGTAGCGGGACCACTTCATCGTCCGGCGGGCTCGCAGCACATCGAGATCCAGCGCGTCGAGCTCACCGTCGGGGACCACCAGCTGTGCCTACCCGGACGGAGGTGGCGCGCACCACCCCGGACCGGAAATTCGATTGCCCGGCATCTGCGTACCGGCCATGCTGCACCCGGTATCGGGAGGTGCCCGCGAGGCGGGCGGAGCGGAGGGAGGTGGCCGTCGATGGTTGCTCCTGGCCTGCGGCCTGTACCAGTCCCTCGCTGTACCCACCCCCGCCACTGAGCGAGTCCCGGGGTGGGCCCCACCCCTGAGGAGATCTCTCCGTGTCAGAGTACGACCGGCTGCCCGTGCGGCGCGGCCGATTTGACGACGTCTCCCGCCGCCGGCGGCGGCCTCATTTCGATGACGACTATCCCGAGCCCAGCCCTCGCCGGCGGGCTCCCGATCCGGATCCGCCGCAGGACGATCCAGTGGCCGGGGACCGGTGGTCCACCTGGGATCTCGGCCAGCACGGCCCCGAACCCCACCCGGAGTGGCTGGTCACCGAGCTCGCCGCGGTGGACACCGAGCTCGGGGTGCTCAAGACCGGCAAGGAAGCCGACGTGCACCTGGTGGAGCGAGCGGTGCCCGGCACATCCAGATCCTGCCTGCTTGCCGCCAAGCGTTACCGCAGCGCCGAACACCGGATGTTCCACCGCGACGCGGCTTACCTGGAGGGCCGGCGGGTCCGCCGCTCGCGGGAGACGCGAGCGATGGCCCGGCGCACTGCCTTCGGCCGTGATCTGCTCGCCGGTCAGTGGGCGGCCGCGGAGTTCGGCGCGTTGTGCCGGCTCTGGCAACTCGGCGCCCCGGTGCCCTACCCGGCGCAGCTGCACGGGACTGAGCTGCTGATGGAGTACCTCGATGAACCGGATGGGCAGGCGGCTCCCCGGCTGGCGCAGCTGCGGCCCGGGCCTGCCCAGCTGCGCGACCTGTGGGACCAGCTCATCGACGCCCTGCTGATCCTCACCGGCGAGGGGCTGGCCCACGGCGACCTGTCCCCGTTCAACCTGCTCGTGCACCGCGGGCGGCTGGTTCTCATCGACCTGCCGCAGGTGGTGGACATCGTCGCCAACCCGCAGGGACCGGCGTTCCTCGACCGGGATCTGCGGATCGTCACCGGCTGGTTCATCGCCCACGGGCTGGGGCAGCCCGTGGGCGAGGCGGGCCGCGCCCGCCTCACCCACGGGTCGTGAGTGGCATTCGGTGCTGGAACACTGTTACTCACTCACGAGCCCGACCACCGGGCCGATGATCACGATGGCGGGCGGGCGGATGCCGGCCGCGGTCACCTTCTCGGCCACGTCGCGCAAGGTGCCACGCACCGTGCGCTGGCCGTGCAGGGTGCCGTTGGCGATCACCGCGGCGGGGGTGCCCGGCGGGCGGCCGTGGGTGAGCAGGACCTCGGCGAACGCACCGATCCGCTCCAGCGCCATGAGCAGCACCAGCGTGCCGCGCAGCCGCCCCAGCGCGGGCCAGTCCACCAGGCAGGCGGGGTCGTCCGGGGCCACGTGCCCGGACACCACGACGAACTCATGGGTCACGCCGCGGTGGGTCACCGGGATACCCGCCGCGGCCGGCACCGAGATCGCGCTGGTCACCCCGGGCACCACCGTCACCGGTAACCCAGCGGCCGCGCAGGCGAGCACCTCCTCGAAACCGCGGCCGAAGACGTAGGGGTCACCACCCTTGAGCCGCACCACGAACCGGCCGGCCCTGGCATGCTCGACCAGCTGCGCGTTGATCTGTTCCTGGGGCATCGCCCGGCCGTAGGGCACCTTCGCGGCGTCGATCACCGTCACGTGCGCACCGAGCTCGTCGAGCAACTCCCGGGGTGCGAGCCGGTCGGCCAGCACCACGTCCGCCCGGGCCAGCAACCGCCGCCCGCGCACGGTGATCAGGTCGGGATCACCGGGCCCCGCGCCGACCAGCGCCACCCCGGGCATGCTGAGCTGGTCCTCGGCGTCCGGAGCGTCGTCCACCACACCGGTGCGCAGTGCCTCGATCAGGGCATCCCGGACCGCAGCGGAGCGGCGCGGGCGGCGCCCGGCGAGCACGCCGATGAGCAACCCGTCGTGCTCGGCGCTCGCCGCAGTGACAGCGCTGCCACCTGTCGCATCGTCGGCCCGGACGCAGAACACCCTCCGGCGGTGCGCCTCAGCGGCCACCGCGGCGTTGACTGCGGGCACGGAGCTGCAGGCCAGGGCGTACCAGGCGCCTTCCAGGTCCCCCTCGGCGTAACCCCGGACCTCCCAGCGCAGCTCCCCCGCGGTGGCCATCGCCTCGACGGCCGGGGTGGCGCCGGGGGCGACGAGTACCACCTCGGCACCAGCGGCGATCAGCCGTGGCAACCGGCGCTGGGCCACGGTGCCCGCGCCGACCACGACGACCCGCCGCCCCGTCAGGTCCAGCCCCACCAGATAGGGCTTCACCGCTGCGGCTCCCAGGACAGCAGTGCGTTGACCGCCGCAGCCGCCACCGCGGTGCCACCCTTGGCGCTGCGGTTGGTCAGCGCGGGCAGGCCCGATCCGCGCAGCGCTGCCTTGGCCTGGGCGGCGTCGACGAACCCGACCGGTAACCCGATCACCAGCGCCGGGCGCAGCAGGCCGGCGCTGGTGAGGCGGAGCAGCTCGCGCAGCGCCGTCGGCGCGTTGCCCACCACCCATACCGCCGCCTCGGGGTACTCGGACGCGGCCACCCGGATCCCCGCTGCGGCGCGTGTCAGCCCCGGCACGGCTTCCGGGGCGGTTTCCGGGGCCAGCTCGAGTGCCACCACGCAGGTGCGCGAGGTGACCCCGGCGGCGAGCATCCGGACATCGACCACCAGCGCTGCTCCCGCGGCCAGTGCCTGCCAGCCCGCGTACAGCGCCTGCTCGTCGCACACCAGATCCGTGGCATAGTCCACGTCAGCGCTGGCGTGGATCACCCGCTCGGTCACCGCACGGCTACCCGGCCCGAGCCCGCTGGTGTCCACCCGGGAGCGCAGGATCCGGTACGACTCGACCTCGATCGGGTGCGGTGCGCGCCTCACGTCTGCGTCCTCGTCTCTGCCTCGGCATTGGCGTACGGCTTGCCGCCACAATGGTGCTGCACTGGTAGGTGTGGGCTGGGAGGAGGAGGACCATCGAGGATCCCGACGACGAGCTGGCCACCCAGTATGTCCTCGCCCGGCGCCTTCGTCCGGATCTCGAGGGAGCCGAGCTCGCCCAGCTGATCGTCTCCAGGCTGACCGATGACCAGCTCCTGCGGCTGGCTGGGGACGCACTCACCTGGACAGCCCACCCCACCGATCGGCAGGAGCTGGCGCTGCGCTACGTACAGAACTTC
This sequence comes from Pseudonocardiaceae bacterium, assembly GCA_036501085.1. GTDB lineage: Bacteria > Actinomycetota > Actinomycetes > Mycobacteriales > Pseudonocardiaceae. The sequence goes on from DASYAZ010000037.1 coordinate 13,156, forward strand.
GTGCTGGCCATGGAAAGTGATCCAGACAGTACGTAATTGATCTCGTCCGGCGTACGCAGAACCCGGCACAATGCCTTCATGAGACGGCGCATGACGATCGGGCACGCTCACGTGAGGGGGACGCGACTCCTCATCGTGGGCACGGTCATGGGCACCGTCATGGTGGGCACGGTCATCGTCACCCCGTTTGCCTGGGCTCACCAGGGGCTGAGCGCCGATCCCGCGGTGTTGGTGATGGGCAGCGGAACGCTCACCTCACCGAACCCGGCTTCGAAAGCCATCACCTACAACCCGGATCTGGCCCCGATCGGGGCCGCGATGACAGCGACCCTCATCCCGACCTCGGAGGGCTCCACGAGAGCGGACTTGACGATTCTGGGGTTTCCGCCCACCCGGAGTTACGTGGTGGACGCACACACCAAACCGTGTGGGATCACCGCGGCGGCGGCCGGTCCCCTGTTCCAGGACCAGGCCGGCACCGCGGCCACCTCGCCGTGGCCATCGAGCGATGCCCGCCGCGCGAAGCCGGCTACCGGGATCCGGCTGGCCGTACGCACCGATACCGTCGGCACCGGCACCTCACACACCACGGTCCCCTTCGCCCTCACCGACCAGGTCCCCCGCTCGGTGGTGCTCCGCATCGGGACACAGACGGCAACCGGGCCGAACCAGGCCGATACCACGGGCGCTCGCATCGCTTGCCTGACGTTGTCCAGGAAATGACCCCCGGCGCGTTACCCTGCTAGCTCAGGAGACCGGCCACCCGGTGCGACCGGAGATGGGATGGCCTGATGCGACCAGCCTTCGGGTTGACGGCAACTGGCCTGATCTCGTTCGTGGGCGCCGGGCCCGGCGCGCCGGACCTGCTCACCCTGCGCGGCGCGCACCGGCTGGCGAGCGCCGACGTGGTGATCTGGGCGTCCTCGCTGGTACCGGCCGCGGTCCTGGAGCATTGCCACAGCGGTGCCGAGCTGCACGACTCGGCGGGGATGACGCTGGAGGACGTGCTCGGGGTGTACCTGGCGCACCCGGACGCCATGATCGTGCGACTGCATTCCGGTGACGTCTCGCTGTACTCCGCGCTGACCGAGCAGATCAGCTGGTGCTCCGAGCACCAGCGGGCTTTCGAGATCGTTCCCGGGGTGGGCTCGCTCGCCGCTGCCGCCGCCACCGCCGGGGTGGAGCTCACGGTGCCCGGAGTGGCACAGAGCACCGTGCTCACCCGGCTCGGCGGTGGCCGGGCCGCGGCGTCGATGCCCCCCGGAGAAAGCGTCGCCGGCTTCGCCCAGCACGCAACCACGATGGCGATCTACCTCTCCGCGGCACGGCCGGGCGCGCTACGCGCGGAGCTGCTGGCCGGCTACCCTCCGCCCACCCCGGCCATCATCGTCGCGAAAGCCAGCTGGCCGGACGAGACGGTGATCGTCACCACCGTGGACCGCCTCGACGAGGCACTCACCGAATCCGGGATCCGCACCGCCGCGCTGGTCCTGGTGGGTCCCGCCCTGTCCGCCGCGGGAACCCGCAGCCGGCTCTACGACCCCAGTTACTCGCACGGCTGCCGCCGCCGGTCCGCACCCGGGAGCACCGCGGGGCGGCCGATCCCCGCCGCCAAGCGCAGGCGCCCATGACCGGCAGGCTCAGCATCGTCGGGCTGGGTCCGGGTGGGCCCGCGCATCGCACGCACGCCGCGACCGACGCGATCCGCGACGCCCAGATCGTCCTCGGCTACCAGCGATACCTCCGTGACTGCGCGGACCTCACCGGCCCGCACCAGCGCGTGCTGCCCAGCGGGATCGGTGCTGAACAGCAACGTGCCGAGCACGCGGTGCACGCGGCGGCCGGTGGCGCCCGGGTGGCGGTGGTGTCCTCCGGCGACGCCGGGATCTACGGGATGGCCTCGCTGGCGCTGACCGCGGCCGCGGCGCTGCCAGCGGACCGGCGGCCACCGGTGCGGGTGGTACCCGGCATCACGGCTGCCGTCGCGGCAGGCGCGCTGCTCGGAGCCCCGCTGGCCCGGGATTTCGCCTGCCTGACGCTGTCCGATCTGCTCGCTCCCTGGGCGGCGATCGAGGGGCGGCTACGCGCGGTGGCCGCCGCCGATCTGGTGCTGGCGCTGTACAACCCGCGCTCTCGGGGGCGGTCCTGGCAGCTCGGCCGGGCCCGCGAGGTGCTCGCCGAGTACCGGCCGGGCGACACCCCGGTCGGGCTGGTCACCGAGGTGGGGCGACCCGGCGAGGCGGTGGAGCTGAGCACGCTGGCCGGGATGGACCCGGCCGCGGCCGGGATGCACACCGTGGTGATCGTCGGGGCCGCGGGCACCAGCCGGCTCGGTGACTGGCTGGTCACCGCCCGCTCACTCGGTGCGCAGGCCACCCGGTGACCGTCCACCTGGTGGGAGCCGGGCCCGGGGACCCGCAGCTACTCACCCGGCGGGGTGCCGCGCTGCTGGCCGGGGCCCGCCACGTCGTCTACGACCGCCCGTCGATGGCCGAGATCCTCACGCTGGCGCCGGGCGCTTCGCTGCACTGCGTCGGCAAGCAGGGCAGCGACCCGGCCCCGCCGCAGGACGCGGTCAACGCCCTGCTCGTGGAGCTCGGCCGGAGCGGGGAGTGCGTGGTGCGCCTGAAATCCGGTGACCCGTTCGTGGTCTCCCGCGGTGGCGAGGAGGCGGTGGCGCTGTCCCGCGCCGGGGTCGCGGTCGATGTGGTGCCCGGGGTGAGCGCCGCGGTGGCGGCACCGGCCGCAGGAGGTATCCCGGTGACGGTCCGGCAGGTGGCGCGCACGCTCACCGTGGTCGCCGGCAACGACGGCGTCGACGAGGTGGACTGGGATGCGGTGGCTCGCCTGGGCGGCACCATCGTGCTGCTCACCGGGCGGGCGGCGCTTGGCCGGGTGATCGGCGCCCTGCGGGCGGGCGGGCTGCCCGGCGACACCCCGGTCGCCGCGATCAGCGCGGCCACCCGCGGCCACCAGCGCACCGTTCGGGGCACCCTGGCCGAGCCGCCTCGCGCGCGGCTGCCCGCCCCGGTGACCATCATCATCGGCGAGGTGGCGGGGCTGGACGTCACCGGGTACGGGGTGAGCTGTGCCCACCCCTGACCATCGCCCTGACCACCGCGCATCATGAGCTCGACGCATCAGCCGCTGCTGGTCCCCGCGGACACCCCGGTGCACCGGATGGCACCCCAGTGCAAGGTGGCCGCCACCGCATTGTTCGTACTCGCCGTCGCCTGCACGCCACCCGGCCGGTACTGGCCCTACCTGTGGTACCTGCTGCTGCTCGCCGCGGTCGCCGGATTGGCCCGGCTGCCGCCGCTGCTCCTGGTCCGCCGGTTGCTGGTGGAGGTGCCGTTCCTGCTGTTCGTGCTGGCACTGCCGGTGCTCGGCGGGCCGCCACAGCTGGCGGTGCTCGGTCTGAGCCTGTCGGCGCCCGGGCTGCACGCCGCGGCCACCATCACGCTCAAGGCGACGTTCGGGCTGCTGGCCACCGGGGTGCTGGCCGCGACCACACCGCTGCCGGCGATCATCACCGGGCTGGAGCGGTTGCGGGTGCCGCGGGTGTTCACCGCGGTCGCCTCGTTCATGGTGCGCTACCTCGAGGTGCTCGCCGCCGAGCTGGCCAGGATGCGGATCGCCGCAGCCTGCCGGGGCGCCAACCCACGATGGATCTGGCAGGTCCGGGACGTCACGGCCGGGCTCGGCGCGCTGGTTGTCCGCTCCCTGGAGCGGGGCGAGCGGGTGTACCTCGCCATGGCCTCCCGCGGCTACACCGGGGCACTACCGGTCGCGCTGTCCGGCGCCGCCGCATCCAGGGCGGCCTGGGCTGGTGCGCTGGCCATACCCGCCTTGGCCGCGATCGGCATGGTGCTCGGATGAGCCGGCCGACCATGCCGGCGGACCGGCCCGGCAGGCCGGCGATGCTGGTGGTGGGGCATGGGAGCCGGGACGCGGACGGGGTGGCCGAGTTCTGGGCGCTGGCCGGCCTGATCCGCGCCGCCGCCGGTGAGCTGCTGACCGGCTTCGGGTTCATCGAGCTGGCCTCGCCGACCGTCGATGAGGCCATTGACGACCTGGTCGCCCGCGGGGCCACCGAGATCGTCACCGTGCCGCTGGTGCTGCTGGCCGCCGGGCACCTGAAGAACGACGGCCCGGCCGCGCTGGCCCGAGCCCGGACCCGGCACCGGCAGGTGCATTTCCTGCTCGCCCGCGATCTGGGGATCGAGCCGCAGTTGTTGGAGCTCGCCGCGGACCGGATCCGGGACGCGGCCGGTGACGCCGATCCGGAGAAGCTGGGGGTGGCACTGATCGGGCGGGGGTGCAGCGACCCGGACGCGTGCGCTGACCTGTGGAAGGTGGCCCGGTTGCTCGCTGATGGGCGCGGGTTGGGCCTGATCGAGCCCGGGTTCGTCTCGGTGGCGACACCGTCGATTCCCGAGGCGCTGCACCGGCTCCGGTTGCTCGGTACCGCCACGGCGGTGATCGCCCCGTTCTTCCTGTTCCCCGGGGTGTTGCTGAACCGGATCTACGCGCAGGCGGACGCCTGGGCCCGGGAATATCCCGAGGTCGAGGTCCGCGGTGCCAGCCACCTGGGGCCGGACCCGCGGCTGGCCCGGTTGGTGCTGGAACGCTACCGGGAGGCGCTGCACGGTGACGTGCGGATGAACTGTGACCTGTGCGCCTACCGGGTGCAACTGCCCGGCTACGAGTCCAAAGTGGGCACACCGATCTCGCTGACCCCGCACGGCGACGGTCCGGCCCGCGGCCCCCGCCTGGCCCGGCGGGCCACCCGGGCCCCGGTCACGTCGCCCCGGATCCCGATCCGCCGGGGCCGGTTCGCGGCCTCCCAGCCGGCGGCCGGGCTCCCCGCGATCGAGGTGCGAGATCTCGACTTCTGCTACCCGGATGGCCGGCAGGCGCTGTCCGGGGTCTCGATGCGGGTCGAGCCCGGGGAACGGGTCGCGCTGCTCGGCCCGAACGGTGCCGGCAAGACATCGCTGGTACTGCAGCTCAACGGGGTGCTCACCCCATCCGCGGGGTCGGTGTCCATCGGCGGGGTGCAGGTCGGGCGGCGCACCCTGGCCGAGGTCCGCCGGCGGGTCGGCGTGGTCTTCCAGGATCCCGATGATCAGCTGTTCTCCCCTACCGTGCGGCGCGACGTGGCCTTCGGCCCGGCACATCTGGGGCTCTCCGGCACCGCACTGGACGCTCGGGTCGCCGAGGCACTGTCCTATGTCGGCCTGGTCGGGGTCGCCGGGCGCCCGCCGCATCAGCTGTCGCTGGGCGAGCGGCGGCGCGCCGCGGTGGCCACCGTGCTGGCCATGCACCCGGAGGTACTGGTCCTCGACGAACCCACCGCGAACCTGGACCCGGCTGCCCGCCGGGAGTTCGCCGATCTGATCAAGCGGCTCGGGATGACGACGTTGCTGGTCACGCACGACCTGCCCTACGCACTGGAGCTGTGCCCGCGGGCCCTGGTGATCGACCACGGGCAGATCGTGGCCGACGGACCCACCCGGGAGCTGCTCGCGGACACCGGGTTCATGAGCGCGCACCGGCTGGAGCTCCCCGCCGGCTTCAACCCGCTGGGCTGATCGATCCAACGGCGCACGGACAGCCCTGGTGCCGAACTCGGCGCACGCAGCGCGGGGATGTGGGAGTGAGCTGGGAGTGTCGTGGGAGCGGGGTGCGGCATCGTCGTGGAGGGAGCGGTCGCGCCATGACCGCAGCGACGTTGGTGGAGGCGGATCATGACCACGACAACGACCACAACGACAGAATCAGTGACCTCGCAGCGTGATGCGTTGGGTGAGCGGATGTTCGCCGCCCTGCTGGGCGGGATGGAGCTGCTGGCGATCCAGCTGGGTACCCGGCTGGGCTTGTACGCGGTCCTGCGCGAGGCGGGTCCCACCACAGCGGGGGCTCTCGCGTCCGGGGCCTGCATCGACGCGCGGTACGCGCGGGAGTGGCTCGAGCAGCAGGCGGTGAGCGGGATCCTGGAGGTCGCCCTCGGCGGCGATGACCCCGGTGAGCGGGCCTACTCCCTGCCCACCGGCCACGCGGAGGCGCTGCTCGATCCGGAGAGCCCGGGCTACGCCGCAGCCATGCCCCCCGGGCTGCTCGGGCTGGCCACGACGCTGGAGGAGGTCACCACCGCCTACCGCACCGGGGCAGGGGTTGCCTACGAGCGCTACGGCGCGGAGATCCGGGAGTGCATCGCCGGGTTCAACCGGCCGATGTTCGCCAACGATCTCGTACCGGAGTGGCTGCCCGCGCTGCCCGACGTGCACTCTCGCCTGGTGGCGGGCGCACCGCTGCGGGTGCTGGACATCGCCTGCGGCACCGGGTGGTCGACAATCGCGCTGGCCCTGCGCTACCCGAACGTGTACCTGATCGGGATCGATCTCGATACCGCGTCGATCGAGCAGGCCCGAAGTAACGCAGCCGCCAGCGGGGTGGCCGAACGCGTCCGCTTCGCCCTCGGCGACGCCGCCGGCGCTGCGGTGGAGGCCGGCTTCGACCTGGCGATGCTGTTCGAGGCGCTGCACGACCTGGGCGACCCGGTCGGTGCACTCCGGCAAGCCCGCTCGGCGCTGGCGCCGGGTGCGCCGCTGCTGGTCGCCGACGAGCGCGTCGCGGAGAGCTTCGTCGCGCCAGGGGACCAGGTGGAGCGCCTCAACTACGGGTGGAGCGTGCTGCACTGCCTGCCGGCGACCCGGGCCACCTCGCCGGTGATAGCCAACGGCACTGTGCTGCGGGCGGCTACGGTGCGACAGTGGGCGGGCGAGGCGGGCTTCTCCGCCGTCGAGGAGCTGCCGATTGCGAACGACTTCTGGCGTTTCTACCGGCTCGAGGCCTGAGCCGCCCGCGGAGACACCCATTCGGGTCCTGGGCGCCGTAGCAGTCACGAGCACGAGCCGGCAGTGCCCGCTGCGGCACTCACCCAGGATGCGGCGGCTGCTCGCCGGGCTCGTGGCCGGGGCGGGCAGCGTCGTCCCGGTCGACCGGCTCGCCGAGACGCTGTGGGGTGATCAGCCGCCGGTCGACCCGACGGGCGCGGTGCACAACCTGGTGTCCCGGCTGCGGACGGTCCTGCGGTCTGCGGGGTGCGGGGCGGCCGTCCGGATCGTCACCCGGCCGCCGGGTTACCTGCTCGTCGCTTCCGAGGGCGCGCTGGACTGCGACCGGTTCGTCCAGCTGGTCAGCCGGGCTCGGGACCAGCACCGGGACAGTCCGGGGCTTGCCGCCGCGCTGCTGGATGAGGCGCTGGTGCTCTGGCGGGGACCCGCCTACGGGGAGTTCGCGGGTGAGGGGTTCGCTGCGCCCGACGCCGTGCGGTTGGAGGAGATCCGATGGGGCGCCATGGCGGACCGGGTTGACGCGGCGCTGGCCCTGGGCCGCCCCGACGAGGCGATCGGCCTGCTCGAACCGCTGCTGGCCGCGCAGCCACTGAGCCACCGCCCGCGCGGGCAGCTCATGCTCGCGCTGCATCGAGCCGGGCGCTCTGCGCAGGCGCTGGAAGCGTTCCGGGACTACCGCGAGCTGCTGGCCGATGAGCTCGGTCTCGATCCCCCGCCCGAACTGGGTGCGCTCGAGACCGCCATCCTCCGTCGCGATCCCGCCATCGAGCAGGCCCGGCCGGCGAGCTCGCCGGGGAACCTGCCGCACCGGCTCACCGAGCTCGTCGGCCGGGCCGAGGACGCCCGGCGGGTCACGAGCGCGATGGCGCAGTCCCGGCTTGTCACGCTGACCGGGGTGGGCGGGGTGGGCAAGACCCGGCTGGCCCTGCACGTCGCCGCCGAACTCATCCACGGGTGCCTGGACGGCGCCTGGCTCTGCGAACTTGCCGGAGTGGGAGACGAAGCGGTGGCCACCGCGCTGGATGTGCAGCAGCGGGACCCTCCGAGTGTGACCTCGCGGTTGGTGGGCTACCTGCGGACCAAGGGCATGCTGATCGTGCTGGACAACTGCGAGCACGTCCTCACCGCGGTGGCCCAGCTGGCCGATGCGCTGCTGGGTGGCTGCCCCGGAGTCCGGTTACTGGCCACCAGCCGCGAACCGCTGGGCATCGAGGGCGAGCAGGTCCTGCCGGTCGCACCGCTGGCTCCGCCGGATGCGGTCACGCTGTTCATCCAGCGGGCGACTGCGGCGTGTCCGTCGTTCACGGTGACCAGCGAGAACGCTGCGGAGGTGACTGAAGTCTGCCGCCGGCTCGACGGCCTGCCACTGGCGCTGGAGCTGGTGGCACCGAAGATCCGCTCGCTCAGCGCCCGGGACATCGTCGCCCGCCTCGAGCGCCGGCTGCAGTTCGTCCGCACCGCCAGCCAGATCAGGGAGCAGCGGCACCGCACCCTGCACGCCGTCGTCGACTGGTCCTACCAGCTGCTCGCTGAACCACAACGGCAGGTCTTCGACCGGCTCAGCGTGTTCGCCAGCTCGTTCACCATGGCCGCGGCGCAGCAGGTCGCCGGATGCGGCGGGGATGCCGAGGGGGTGGCCGAGGCCGTCACGGCGCTGGTGGACCGCTCGATGCTCGGCGCGCACACCGATGACCCGCCGAGCAGGTACACCATGCTGGACACGTTGCGCCACTACGGGCGGGAGCGGTTGGACGCACGGGGGTGGGCGGCGGAAACCCGGCTCGAGCACGCCCGCTACCAGGTCGAGCTGGCCGAAGCAGCGTTCACCGGCCTCACCGGGGCGGATCCGGGCGCCTGGAGCGCGACGATCGACCGGCACCTCGATGATCTGCGCGCGGCCCATCGTTGGTCGGTGCAACACGAGCCGGATCTGGCGACGCGGCTGGCCGCCGCGCTGTACTGGTATGTGGAAGCCGGGTCGTCCTCCGAGGTGGCCTTGTGGGCCGAGCGATCGCTCACCGTGACCGCGTCGTCCTCGCGGTCGCTGCTCCCGGTGGTGTTCGGGGTGGCCGCCTGGGGGGCCAGCAAGCGCGGCGACCTGCCCGCAGCGGTCGAGCTCGCGCACCGGGGCCTGGCCGCGGCGGCGGATCGGGACCCGGTGCGTCGCTACGCGCTGTTCGTGCTGGGCGACGTCGCGCTGTTCGAAGGCCGTCTCCATGAGGCCAGCCGCTACTACGAGGAGGTGGCCCGCCTCGCCGGAGCCGCTGGCGACACCTACTGCCACGGCTATGCCATGGTGAACTCGGTGCTGCCGCTGGCTTACGGATCCGGCGATCCGGCCGCAGCGGTGGCCGCGGCCCGGCGGGTGCGCTCGGTGACGATGGCAACCGGCAGCCCATCGCTGCGTGCCTGGGCGGACTACGCCCTCGGCGAGGCCCTGGCCGGCGTCGATGCGCCCGCGGCCATCACCGCCATCGATGCGGCCCTGGTCACTGCTCGGCAGTGCCGCAATCGCTTCATGGAGGGCATCGCGCTGCTCACCGCGGCATCCCTGCGGGCCCGCCAGGGCGATCCGCGTGCCGCGCTGCCGCTGTTCGGTCAGGTCATCGAGCACTGGCAACGCGCGGGAAACTGGACCCAGCAGTGGATCACGATACGCAACGTGATCGAGGCGCTGGCCCGTGTGGGCGCCGATGAGCCCGCGGCCATCCTCTGCGGCGCCCTGAACACCCGGCGCAGCTCGCCTCCGCTGTTCGGAGCCGACGCGGAGCGGCTAGCGGGCGCCGAGACGGCCCTGCGAGCGAGCCTGGGAGAGCAGCACTACCTCCAGTGTCAGGCCCGTGGCGCCGCGATGACCGACCTCGACGCGATCACCTTCGCCGCCGCCGCGTGCACGGCTGCGTCGTGAGCTCGACCGCACGCACCCCGTCGCTGCTGGAGGCGTCGCTGACGTCGCGTTCACGACATGGGGCGATCGCGCTCGCTGGGCTCGTCGCGCAGGGTGATCGCGTCGGTGGGGCAGATCTCGACGCACTCCCCGCACGAGGTGCATCGCGCCGCGACGAGCACCGGGCGCAGCGGTGCTGGGCGCAGCGCGTGCTGTGGGCAGGTGCGCAGGCAACCGCCGCAGGCGGTGCACGCTGAGCTGATGGACAGCGGGCTCGGCGGAGCCGCGAGGGCGGCCACCGCGACGGTGACGTGGTCACCGCGCAGCTTGGGCACGATCAGCGATCCACCGCCGAGATCGCGGGCGGCGAGCAGCGCGGCGGCCTCGGCGACGCTGCGGGTGCCGACGTGGCCGCGGACCGCGGTGCTGGGATGCGGCACCTCGACCGCGTCGAGCTCAGCAGCCGGGTAGCAGAACAGCGGTACGCCGTGCTCGCGGATCACCGCGAGCAGCCCGGGCTCCTCCCGGCGCCGGTCGAGGGTGCCGAACGCGGCGATCATCACAGTCGGGTCCGGGACGGCCCGGCGCAGCGCCGAGCGCACCGCGGCCGGGCGCACTCCGCGGGACGAGCCCAGACCCACCACCAGGTTCACCGCCGGCCCCACAGCAGCAGGACCGGGTTGGTCGCGGCCAGGCGTACCGATCCATCCGGCAACTCCGCGAACCGGGAAGCCGCCAGCTGGACCCCGTCGACCTGGTGACCCGCCTCCCGCAGCGCCGCGCGGCACGGCCCCACCCGGTCCAGCGCGGCCAAGGCGATGACGACGCGGGGGGCGAGCCATGCCGCGGCCCGCACCACCTCCGGCCCTCCCCCACCGACGAACACCGCATCGGGTTCGGGCAGGCCGCGCAGCACCGCCGGCGCCTCCCCCTCGATGACCCGGACGTCCACCTGGTGCGCACCGGCGTTGGCCACCAGCCGGGCACACTGCGCGGGATCCCGCTCGACGGCGAGGACCGCGGCCCCGAGCCGGGCGCACTCCACCCCGACCGAGCCCGACCCGGCGCCCAGATCCCACATCAACCGGCCCGGTCCGGGAGCCAGCCGGGCCAGCGCCAGCGCCCGGACCTCCGACTTGGTGATCATCCCGTCCCGGTGGGAGAACTCCGCCTCATCCAGCGCCCAGCCGGTCGCGGGCGGGACCGGGTCCCCGCCCGCGATCCAGCCCCGGGCGGGCACGGCGTGCTCGTCGGCCAGGCACAGCACGAGGTGCGGGTCGCGGACCGGGCCGCACTCGTAGCGGCGCACCTGCTGGTCAGGTCCACCGAGATCCTCCGCGACCAGCACGCAGCGCGCCCAGCCGGCCAGGCCGGTGACGATCTCCGCGGCACCGGCACCCGGTCCGGTCAGCACCGCGACCGCCCGGCGGGCCCGGCAGACATTCAGCGCCGCGCGCAGCGATCTGCCGTGCGCGGAGACCACCGCGACGTCGTCCCAGGACCGGCCCAGTAACCCGAAGGCCCGCGCAAGGCTGGAACACCCCGGCAGCACGACCGGCCGGATACCCCGGGTGCGCAGCGCCCGCACGATACCGAAGAACCCGGGATCGCCGCTGGCCAGCACCACCGCCGGCGAGCCATCCGCCAGCCGGTCCACTTCGCCCGGGCCGAGCACGGTTGCTCCGGCGGGCACCGCTACGGCGGCGAGCTGGTGGGCCGCGCCGACCACGACCTGCGCTCCCGCCAGCGCTGGCTCGGCTCCCGGTGGCAGCGGGCCGCCGTCCAGCCCGATCACCGTGACGCTCACGTCACCCAACCGGGTTCGGTCGCGGCCACCACAGCCAGCCCGGTGAAATCGACCATCGCCACCCGCGAAGCGAGCGCCCGCCCGGCCTCGGCGGAGAACCGGCGCAGCACGTCGGCCACCCGCGCACACACGTCGTCGCCGCAGGCCCGCAGCAACCCGGCCGCCTCCCAGATCTCGTAGGCCCGCCGGGCGGTCGGGGCGCCCTGGATCTCCGCGGCATCCTCCGCGCTGCCGCCGTGCGCGGTAGTGATCTCCGCCAGCAGCCCGGTGTCCACCTTCGAGCGGGTGTAGTGGGTCATCAGGACCCCGGCGGCGAGCTTGGTCAGCTTGCCGATCATGCCGACGAACACCACCTCGGTCAGGCCGTGCTCCACCGCCCGGCGCAGCGCCGCCCCGGTGAAGTCACCGACCTCCACGAAGGCCACCTCCGGGAGGTGTGGCAACAACCGCATCGCGCCCCGCTCGGTGCGCCCGCCGGTGGCCAGCACCAGCGTCGGGACCTGCTGCGCGGCCATCACCGCCACCGCCTGCTCGACCGAGGCGCGCCAGGATGCGGTGGAGAAGGGCCGGACGATGCCCGTGGTACCCAGGATGGAGATCCCGCCCTCGATGCCCAGCCGGCGGTTGGTGGTCTTGCGGGCCATCCGCTCGCCGTCGGGCACGCTGATCGTCACGTCGGCACCCCGCCCGCCGGAGGCCTCCCACACCGCGTTCGTGATCATCTCGCGGGGTACCGGGTTGATCGCGGGCTGCCCGACCGGAAGCCCCAGCCCAGCGCGGGTGACCACCCCCACCCCCTCGCCACCGTGCAACACCACCTCGCCGTCGCTGCGCCACGCGGCGGTCACCGTCAGGTTCGCGCCGTGGGTGACGTCGGGATCGTCACCGGCATCCTTGATCACCACCGCGGTGGCGGTGCTGCCCTCCAGGCGCAGGGAGTGAACGGTGAAGGCATGCCGATCCCCGGACGGGAACGGGATCGTCACCGTGCTCAGCGTGGTGCCGGCCAGCGCGGCCACCGCTGCCTTGGCCGCGGCCGCGGCGCAGGCACCGGTGCTGAACCCGGTGCGCAGGGCCTTCGGCCGCACCGCCGCCGTTCGCGGCAGGTCCGGCTCGCGCAGCGGTGGGCCGGTCACAGCTGCGCCCCCCGTCCCCGGCGCAGCGGCAGCACCAGCACCGTCGACAGGTAGCTCGCCGAGCCGGCCAGTGCCAGGGGGGTGATCCGCTCATCGGCGGTGCCGAGGTGCTCAGCGCACCAGGCACGATCCAGCGCTCCCGCGGCTGCCACCCGTTCCTGCAGCTGGGCGAGCCGGCGGCCGCCCTTGTAGGCCACCACCGCCCCACCCCGGGCCAGCGCGGTGTCCAGCTCGGCCAGATCACGGGACAGCGGGAGCAGGGTGAGTGGCTCGGCACCCTCGACCAGGGTGAGTCCGGCCGCGCTGGCCGCGGCCTGCATCGCGGTGATGCCCGGGACGGTCCGGATCCGCACGCCGGGCAGCAGCTCGCGCACGGTCCCGGCGAGGTAGCTGAAGGTCGAGTACACCGTGGGATCACCGAGGGTGGCGAAGGCGGCGCTGCCGGATCGTTCGCCCAGGTAGGCCGCTACCTGGGCGGCAGCGGTGTTCCAGCAGTCCTGGCGGCGGGCCTGCGAGCCGGCGACTTCGTCGTTGAGCGCGAACACCAGCCGTTCCAGCCGGTCGTGGGTCAGGTGAGCGCGCGCGACGGTCTCGGCCCGGCCCGCCACCTCAGGGGACATCACCGGCACGAACACCCGCCCGGCGGAGTTCAGCTCGCGCACCGCGCCGACCGTCAGCAGGTCCGGGTCGCCCGGACCCACGCCGATCCCGACCAGCTCCACCGTCACGCCCTGCCCTTCACGCAGCTCGCTACGAAGCGTGCCACCGCTGCGGGCTGGGCTACCGGGTGGGTGTGCAGGAACGAGGCATGCACCCCGCCCAGGACGAATCCCTCAGGCTGCGCTCCGGACCAGGCCCAGGCAGCCTCCCCCGCGCGGGGGGTGACGGTGGTGCGGTGGAATTCATGGCCGGTCACCCGGGTGCCTTCCTGGTGCAGCACCGAGTCGCGCAGGGCCACCGCGTCGCGGTAACCCAGCACCAGCCGCTCGCTCATCACCGCCTCGGCATCGAGCACGCCGCACATCGGGAAACCGCCCACCGAGCGGCACAGGTACAGCAGCCCCCCGCATTCGGCGTGCACCGGCGCACCACGGCGGGCCAGCGCCGCGATCTCGGCGCGCAGTGCCGCATTGGCCGACAGCTGCCCGGCGTGCTCCTCGGGGAACCCGCCGGGCAGCACCACCCCGGCCGTACCCGGCGGCAGCGACTCGTCACGCAACGGGTCGACGGGCACCACCGTCGCCCCGGCCGCAGTGAGCAGCTCGGCGTGCTCGGGGTAGCCGAAGCTGAATGCCGGCCCCCCGGCCAGCGCGACGACCGGGTTTGTTCTCACCGCGACGATCTCCGGTTCCCACCGCGCCGCCACCGGTGCAAGCGTGGCCAGCGACATCACGGCGTTCAGGTCGACCTGCGCCTCCACCGCGTCGGCCCAGCTCTGGATCACTTGCTGCGCGGCGGCGTGTTCGGCGGTGGTGACCAGTCCGAGGTGCCGCGAGGGGACCGCCAGCGCGCCGTCGCGGCGCAGCGCACCGAGCACCGGCAGGCCCACCTCAGCGCATGCCTGGCGGCACACCTGCTCGTGGCGCTGCGAGCCGACCTGGTTGAGCACGACCCCTTCGATCCGCACGCCGGGATCGAAGGACCGGAACCCGTGCAGCAACGCGGCGAGGCTACGACCCTGGCCCCGAACGTCGACGACGAGCAGCACCGGGGCGCCCAGAAGGGCTGCGACGTGTGCCGTGGAGCCGTGACCCGGCGTGCCGGTGCGACCGTCGAAAAGCCCCATCACGCCTTCGATGACCGCGAGCTGCGCTCCGGCGGCACCATGCGCGAGCAGCGGGGCGATCAGCCGCTCGCCGACCAGCACCGGGTCCAGGTTGCGCCCGGCCCGCCCGGTGGCCAGCGCATGGTAGCCCGGGTCGATGTAGTCCGGGCCGACCTTGAACCCCGCCACCGCAACGCCTCGCCGACGCAACGCCGCCATCAACCCGGTGGCCACGGTGGTCTTGCCGGCGCCCGAGGCGGGCGCGGCGACGACCACTCGTGAGTGCGAAACGGTGCTATAGCACCGTTTCGCACTCACGACCTACCACTCAATACCGCGCTGGCCTTTCTGGCCGGTGTCCATCGGGTGCTTGACCTTCGTCATCTCCACCACCAGGTCGGCGGCGTCGAGCAGCGCAGGCGGCACGTTCCGGCCGGTGATCACGACGTGCTGCTTGCCGGGCCGGTCCGCCAGGGTGGCGAGCACCTCGGCGGTGTCGACCCAACCCCAGTGCAGCGGGTAGCTGAACTCGTCGAGCACGTACAGGTCGTGCGCCTGCGCGGTCAGCCGGCGGGCGATCTCCGCCCAGCCCTGGGCAGCGGCGCTCGCATGGTCTTCCGGGCTGCCCTGCTTGCGCGCCCATGACCAGCCCTCGCCCATTTTGTGCCACTCCACCGGCCCGCCCTGCCCGCTGCGCTGATGCACCTCGTGCAACGCCCGGAACGCGGCCTCCTCCCCCACCTTCCACTTCGCCGACTTGACGAACTGGAACACCCCGATCGACCAGCCCGCACTCCATCCCCGCAGCGCCAGACCGAAGGCGGCAGTGGACTTACCCTTCATCGCTCCGGTGTGGACGATCAGTAGCGGCCGGTTGCGGCGCTGCCGGGTGGACAACCCGTCCTCGGGGACGCTGACCGGCCGGCCCTGTGGCATCAGAACCTCCCTCCCCGCGTGTCGTCCCGCACCGCCGGCGCTCGCCGCGAACTGGACACCATCGCCCCCTGCCGCAGCATGAACGTCGGTGGGATCGAGTTCACGGCATGGGTCAACGCGAGCTCCCTAGGCTGCGCCGTCGTCGGAGCGGGCTGCGCGGACCACTCCGGTGACGGCGGCGGCGGAGAGCTCCGTCAGGCGGATGCAGGTGCCGCCCATCGCGACGGCGAGCCGAGCCGGCAGGCCCAGCCGGACCGGCCCGGACTCGCAGTCCACCACGATCGAAGCCACCCCGTCCCGGCGCAGCAGGCCGGCCGCGGCCAGCGCGGTGTCCATCCCGCCGTGAGTGGCACGGCCGTCGGTGAGCACCACGAGCAACGCCCGCCGGGTGGGATCGCGCAGCCGCTCGGCGGCCAGCACTCGCGCCGAGCACAGCAACCCCGCGGCCAGCGGGGTACGTCCCCCGGTACGCAGCGCCTGCAGCCGGCCGGCAGCGGCGTCCACCGCCGAGGTCGGTGCCAGCACCACCTCCGCCTGGGTGCCCCGAAAAGTGATCAATCCGACCTTGTCGCGGCGCTGGTAGGCATCCAGCAGCAGCGACAGCACCGCGCCGCTGACCGCGCCCATCCGGGCCCGGGCCGCCATCGAGCCGGACGCGTCGACGGCGAAGAGCACCAGGTTGGATTCCCGGCCCTCGCGCACCGCGCGCCGGACATCAGCCGGGTGCAACACCAGCCCCGGGCCGGTCCGTTCCCGGCCACGCTGCGCCACCGCGGCGGCCCGCAGCGTTGCCGGCAGGTGCAGCCCGCTGCCCTCCGAGGAGGACGG
The DNA here is from genome assembly GCA_036501085.1 of Pseudonocardiaceae bacterium. GTDB lineage: Bacteria > Actinomycetota > Actinomycetes > Mycobacteriales > Pseudonocardiaceae. The sequence continues at coordinate 29,375 of DASYAZ010000037.1, forward strand.
CCTGATCGTGCGTCCCGTGCTGGTCCGGGCGATCGACCGCCGCCCCGGCACCCCGACCCCCACGCCAGGCAGGGTCAGCATCCGGGCCCGAAACCTCTCCGCCGCGGAGTTCCCCTCCCGACATGGAGACATATCGGGGCGATCGGGTGCCGAATTTCCCCGACATGTCTCCATGTCGGGGACGGGGCCGGGCGGGGGGTCGTCTGGCGGGTTGTCGTCGGGGGGGTCAGGGTCGGGGGGAGGGTCGGTGCTGCGGAGGGCTTGCTCCAGTTGATCCCCGTCCAGGCCGGGCTGATCGAACGGGTCACGGCGGCGGCGGTGCGGCAACGCCAGGACAGAGACGGCCCGCACGTCGTCCTCGCCCACCTCGCCGGCCCCCCGCCAGGCGGCGTGTGCCAGCGCGGCCCGAGCCAGCACCAGATCGGCCCGCATGCCGTCCACCTCGAACGCCGCGCACACCGCAGCGATCCGGCGCACCTCGCGGTCCGGGAGCAACACCCCGGGCAGCACGTTGCGGGCCACGATGATCCGCTCGGCCAGCGCGGCCTCCTCGGGACCCCAGAGCGCCGCGAAGCCGGCCGGGTCCGCCTCGTAGCGCAGCCGGCGGCGCACCACCTCGGCCCGGGTCTCGACATCGCGGGAAGCCGCCACCTCCACGGTCAGCCCGAAGCGGTCCAGCAGCTGCGGGCGTAGCTCACCCTCCTCCGGGTTCATCGTGCCGACCAGCAGGAATGACGCCGCATGCGACACGGACACCCCGTCACGCTCCACGTGCGCCCGGCCCATCGCGGCCGCGTCGAGCAGCACATCGACGAGATGATCGGGCAGCAGGTTGACCTCATCGGCGTAGAGCACGCCCCGGTGCGCCGCGGCGAGCAGTCCGGGCTGGTAGGCCGAGATGCCCTCGGTGAGGACCCGCTGCAGGTCCAGCGACCCCACCAAGCGGTCCTCAGTGGCACCGAGGGGCAACTCCACCAGCCGGGCCGGGCGGGTGAGCCGCGCAGCGGCGGAGTGCGGCCCGTCCGGGCAGGCTGGGTCCGGATCATCGGGGTCGCACCCGAACCGGCACTCTGCTACCGCGCTCAACGCCGGCAGCAACGCCGCGAGCGCCCGGACCACTGTCGATTTGGCGGTGCCCTTCTCGCCGCGGACCAGTACCCCACCGATCCCCGGGTGCACGGCGTTGAGCAGCAACGCCAACCGGAGGTCATCGTGCCCCACGATCGCGGAGAACGGGTAGCGGGCGCTGGCGGTGCCGCTCATGGTTAGCGGGTCCGTGCCGATGCGCCGCGGCGCATCGGCACGTGCGGGATGCCACCTTCGACGAATTCCTCCCCGTTGACCACGAAACCGAAACCGCTGTAAAGATCCACGCAGGGCCGCTGCGCGTCGAGCAGGCACGGCGCATGGCCCACCTCGGCCAGCGCCGCCTCGAGCAGCCGCCGGACCCCACCATGGCGCCGGGCCTGCGCGGTCGCGCAGACCCGGCCGATCCGGAACTGACCTTCGACCGGTTCCAGCAGGCGCAACGTCGCCTGCGGTGCCTCGATGTCCTTGGCAGGAGCCAGCCAGTAGTGCCGGGTTGTCCGGTCCAGATCGTGACCGTCGAGCTCCTGGTAGGGGCAGGCCTGCTCGACCACGAACACCTCGACCCGCAGCCGCAGCAGGGCGTAAATCATGGCCGTCGATAGGTCGGCCGCCAGCCTCCGGTGTAACACGGTGTGGTCCACTGCTCCTGCCTACCAGAAGGTCTGACATCGTGGCGCGGTGACATGGCGCTGGTCCTGGCGGCCCACCCCCAGGCTGACCCTGATGTGTCTGCTGGTGGGTGCCTTACTGGTGAGTTGTAACACCGTCCTGCTGCAGGCTCCTGCCGCGCAGCGAACTCCGCTGTCCGCATCGCGGAGCCCGGCCAAGGAGCTCCCGGTCCCGCCGGCGGACCCCTCGGCCGTGCCGGTCCCGCCGGCTCCCTGGGTGGTCGGGGCTACCCCGCTGCTGCGGCGTCCTGACGGGTACGGCGTGGTGCGCTCCACCCCTCAGGCACTGGTGGACCGGCGGTTGCCCACCGTTGATCGGCTGCCGCCGCCCACCTCAACCACGTTCCAGTCGACGGTGGGTCCGGTGCCCCCCGCCGTGCTGGCCCGCAGTAGCTGGAGACCCGAGTGCCCGGTGAAACCAGAACAGCTGCGCTACCTCACCATGTCGTTCCGCGGTTTTGACACCCGGGTGCACACCGGCGAGATGCTGGTGAATGCCACCGTCGCCCAGACCGTGGTGGGGGTGTTCAAGCGACTATTCGCGTCGGGGTTCCCGATCGAGGATATGCGGGTCACCCCGGCGGCCACGCTGAACCTGCCGCCCACCGGGGACGGCAATAATACCGAGGGGTTCCTGTGCCGCCCGGCCCGTGGCCACACGAACTGGTCGCAGCACGCTTACGGGTTGGCCATCGATCTCAACCCATTCCAAAACCCATATGTCAAGGACGACCTGGTGGTCCCGGAGCTGGCGTCGTCCTATCTCGACCGGGACTGGGTACGGCCGGGGATGACCCGCGACGGCGACCCGGCGGTGGTCGCATTCGAGTCGGTGGGCTGGAAATGGGGTGGCCGGTGGGACGGACCGGTCGATTTCATGCATTTCAGTCCCAGCGGGCATTGACCTGGCCGGGGACTGCGTCAGCCCTCCAGATCACCTTCCAAGTCCAGGTAGACCGCCCGCAGCGCGTCGAGATCCGCCTCGTCGGGTTGCGCCCACAAACCCCGGTCGGCGGCCTCCAGCAGCCGTTCGGTCATTCCCCGCAACGCCCACGGATTCGAGTGCCGCAGGAACTGCTGCACACCGGCATCGAAAACGTAGGACTCGGCGAGCTGGTGATACATCCAGTCTTCGACCACGCCGGCGGTGGCGTCGAAACCGAACAAGTAATCAACGGTGGCCGCCAGCTCGAAGGCGCCTTTATAACCGTGCCGCTGCATGGCGGCGATCCACCGCGGGTTGATCACCCGGGAACGGAAGACCCGGCGGGTCTCCTCAGCCAGCGAACGGGTCTTCACGGCGTGCGGCACCGCGGAGTCACCGATATAGGCACTCGGACTCCGCCCGGTGAGAGAACGCACCATCGCCACCATCCCGCCGTGGTACTGGAAATAGTCATCGGAATCAGCGATGTCGTGCTCGCGGGTGTCCACATTCTTAGCCGCCACCGAGATGCGCCGGAAGGCGTGTTCCATATCCGGCCGGGCCGCGACGCCGTCGAGCCCCCGCCCGTAGGCGTAACCTCCCCAGGTGGCGTAGACCTCAGCCAGGTCGGCGTCGGTGCGCCACTCCCTGCTGTCGATCAGCGGCAGCAACCCGGCGCCATACGCACCGGGCTTGGAACCGAAAATCCGGGTGCGAGCCCGCCGATCCTCGCCGTGGGCGGCCAGATCGGCCCGGTAGTGCGCGGCGACGAAGTTCTGCTCATCGGATTCGGTCAACCGCGCGACAGTGCCGATTGCATCATCGATGAGCGCGACCACGTGCGGGAAGGCGTCCCGGAAGAATCCGGAGATGCGCACGACGACGTCGATGCGCGGCCGCCCCAGCTCGGCCAGGCTGACCACGTCCAGGCCGGTGACCCGGCGGGAGGCGTCGTCCCAGGTCGGCCGGACACCCAGCAGCGCAAGAACTTCACCGATATCGTCGCCCTGGGTGCGCATCGCCGAGGTACCCCAGATGGTGAGGCCCACCGAGGCGGGCCAGCTGCCGGTATCGGCGCGGTGCCGGGCGAGCAGCGAGTCGGCCAGCGCGGTACCGACGTCGAAGGCGTTGCGCGAGGGCACCGACTTGGGGTCGACGGCGTAGAAGTTGCGGCCGGTGGGCAACACCGACACCAGCCCGCGGGTGGGTGAGCCGGATGGCCCGGGTTCGACGAACCGGCCGTCCAGGGCGCGCAGCAGGTTGGTGATCTCGGCGGGGGTGGCGGCCAGCCGGGGCACCAGCTCGGTGCAGCCGAACCGCAGGACCGACACCACCACGGTGTCCGGTTCACCCAGCACCTGCGCCACCACCGAGGGCACCTTGGCCGGGTCCCACCCGGCTGCCTGGGTGCCCTGCACCAGCTCGCGGGCCAGCTCCTCCAGCCGGTCGATCTCCGCGGGTGGCCCCTGCTCGTCCAGGCCGGTGCACCCGCCGATGGCTGCGCGCAGGCCGGGCAGGGCCGCTCCGGAGCCGAAGATCTGGCGCGCGCGCAGCACCGCGAGCACGTCGTTGACCAGCTCCGTCCCCTCGGGGGGGCGGCCCAGCACGTGCAGCCCGTCCCGGATCTGCACGTCCTTGATCTCGCACAGGTACCCGTCGAGGTGCAGCACGAAATCGTCGAAGTCCTCCGCACCGGGAACGTCCTCGGCGCCCAGGTCCCGGTGCAGCTGGGCACTCTGGATCAGGGTCCAGATCTGGCTGCGCAGGGTGGGCAGCTTGTCCGGGTCCAGCGCCGCCACGGTGGCGTACTCGTCGAGCAACTGCTCGAGGCGGGCCAGGTCACCATAGGTCTCGGCCCGGGCCATCGGCGGGATGAGGTGATCGACGATGGTGGCGTGCGCCCGGCGCTTGGCCTGGGTGCCCTCGCCGGGGTCGTTGACGATGAACGGGTACACCAGCGGCAGGTTCCCCAGCACGGCGTCCGGGGCGTCCTGCGCGGCCAGCCCCAGCCCCTTGCCGGGCAGCCACTCCAGGTTCCCGTGCTTACCCAGGTGCACGACGGCGTGCGCGCCGAAGGTGTGCTCCAGCCACCGGTAGGCGGCCAGGTACTGGTGGGACGGGGCCAGTTCGGGGTCGTGGTAGATCGCCACCGGGTTCTCCCCGAACCCGCGCGGTGGCTGGATGAGCAGCACCACGTTGCCGAAGCGCAGCGATCCGACGTAGATCTGGTCCTCCGAGACGTACAGCTGCCCGGGGGCAGCTCCCCAGCTGCGCGTCACCGCGTCCCGCAGCGGCGCCGGCAGCTCCGCGAACCACTGGGTGTACTGCGCGGCGGGCACCCGGATGGCCGCGGTGGCCATCTGCTCCTCAGTGAGCCACTCGACGTCATGCCCACCGGCCGCGATCAGCTGGTGGATCAGGGTGTCACCGTCCAGGGTCTCGACATCCAGCTCGCCGAGGTCATAACCGGCCTCGGCGAGCGCCCGCAGGAGCACCACGGCTGAGGCCGGGGTGTCCAGCCCGACGGCGTTCCCGATCCGGGCGTGCTTGGTCGGGTAGGCGGAGAGCACGATGGCCAGCCGCTTGCGCTGCGCCGGGATGTGGCGCAGCCGGGCCAGCGCGACGGCGGTGCCGGCCACCCTGGCAGCCCGCTCAGGATCGGCGACGTAGATCGGGATACCGTCCGGTCCGGGCTCCTTGAACGAGAAGGGGACCGTCACCAGCCGCCCGTCGAACTCCGGGATGGCGACCTGCATCGCGGCATCCATCGGGGACAGCGCGGCGTCGCTGGCCAGCCAGGCGGCCCGGGTCGAGGTCAGGCACAGGCCCTGCAGCACCGGGACGTCCAGCGCGGCCAGTGCGCCGGCGTCCCAGGACTCCTCCTGCGCCCCGACGCTGCCACCCGCGGCGAGCACCGTGGTCACCACCGCGTCGCAGCGACCCAGCAGCGCGCGCAATCCCTGCGCCTGCTCGCTGCCCAGCCCGCGCAGCGAGCCGCAGTACACCGGCAGCGCGGTCGCGCCGGCCACGTGGATAGCGGCAGCCAGCACGTCGACGAATCCGGTGTTCCCGGCCAGCGCATGCGCCCGGTAGAACACGATGCCGACGGTGGGGCGGCCGGACTCGTCGTCGGGCTCTTCCTCGGGGGCGTGGTCAGGAGCGCTGTGCACCCCGTACTCGGGGGTAGCGATCGGCGCCTCGAAGCCCTCGCCGGTGAGCAGCACCGTGTCGGAGAGGAACCGCGCCAGCTGGGCCAGGTTCACCGGGCCGCCGGCGACCAGGTAGCCCAGTGCCTCCGCCACCACACCGGCGGGAACCGTGGACGCCGCCATCAGCTCCGCGTCCGGGCCGGCTTCGCCGCCCAGGCACACCACCGGCAGGCCCGAGCCCAACAGCGCGTCGAGCCCGGGCTCCCAGGCCCGGCGCCCACCCAGCAACCGGAGGAGCACGACGTCCACCCCGCTGAGCAGCGCAGGCAGCTCAGCGGGCTCGGTTCGGGCCGGGTTGGCGAGCCGGTAATCGGCGCCGCTGGCCCGGGCAGCGAGCAGGTCGGTGTCCGCCGTGGACAGCAGCAAGATCCGCATAGTAGGCGAGCTTACGGAGCTACCGGCCGACGTCGATCACCACGCGGGTCGGGCTGCTCAACGTGGAGGTTCGTACCCAGGTATGCCTGCGCATCCCGATCCCCAGCGACAGCACACCCTCGAAGTCCCCGGTGATCGCGAGTGCGGTGACATTGCCCAGGGCGCCGGTGGTCACCCTGCGCGACCCGCCGTAGCTGGGCCGGCCCGCGCCGCCGTGAGCCTGCGCCGGGCTCACCCGGATCTCGGCGAAGAACGCGCCGGGAAGCCGCTCGACGTGCCCGGAACCGTCCTGGACCAGTTCAGCGACGAATCGGGAGCTGACCTGTGGTCGTGGCCCGGAGAAGTCCAGCACGATCCGGTCGAAACTCGGATGGGTCCCGGTGCGCATCCCGGTGAGCACCGGAGTGTCCGGCGCGGCTGGGTTCACAGGTGCCGTGGGACTCGCAGGCACTGCTGGGCGCGGCGGTTCGCCCGGCTGCGCAGGCGCCGTCGGCTGTGTCGGGCTCACTGGCACGACGGGCACCCACGGGCGCCCCTGATCGCATCCCGCGGTGATCACAGCAGCGCACAGCCCGGTGATAGCCACGCCTCGTCCGATCATCACACCCATGGTGGACCTCCAACGATGCGGCACGGCGCCCGGGTGCGCGTCGCGAACTCGACGTCAGCGACGTCTCCACCAGCACTGAGGTGCGTGGTGTCTAGCTCACGACGCCGAGCGAACACGAGGGCCGGCCGGTGTGGCGGCAGACCAGCATCTGATTGCCACCGGCTTGGAATTCGTAGTCCACTTCGACTACCCGCCCGACGATTTTGTTGCCGCGAAGCCCGGCGAGCAGCCCATCCAGCTTCGGGTAGCTCACGGGCGAGCCCATGGCCACCAGCGGGAACACCCGCAGCTCATCCCGGGCCACCCGCATCAGCTCACAGATCGCCTGGTGGTGGAAGGCGAGGTCGAGCCGGTCGGCGTAGCTGAACAGCAGGTGTGAGCTGAGCACCAGCTCGAAGCTCGCATCGGCGAAGGGCAGCTCGGGCAGCCGGCCCGGGACATACCGTCGTGGATGGTGACGAAGATCGCCGGCGAATCGGGTGCCGGCAATGATGCGCGAGCGCTGATGCTCCTCGGCGTCGGGGAAGAAACTCCACCGGTACTGCCCGGGATGGGCGCGCACGTAGCGGTTGCCTCGTTCGGTCTCGGCCATCGACCGCGCTAACAGGTCGTCCGGACTGTGCTGGGCGTAGATCGGATCGCAGGCGGTGGCGTTCCCCCCGGCGGCATTGACCTCGGCGGTGAAGCTCGCCGTCCCGCCAGGACAGTCCAAGATCCGGCGGGCCAGGTCGGCCTCGGTCAGCGCGAACATGGCCCGGTACTCACCCAGCGACCGTGAGCTGATCAGCATCTCGCCGATCCCGCCACTGGGGCGAGCAGGTTCAGCCGGGCTGGGCACAGGTCAGCCTATTTCGACGGCTACGGCGAGGTCGAAGGCCATTACCGATCGACCCTGCCCGGGGGGACGAAGGGTAGGGCGGGTGGGGGGCCGTGCTCGATCAACTCGAGCAGTGCGTTGGTGTCCAGATGGGCCGAGACCAGGTCCCCGAGCTGGTCCAGTTGGGCGGCTCGCACGACGGCGAAGCTGGTGTCGGGCGCCGGGTGGAACCCGCGGCGACCGGCCAGATCTGCGACTCGGTGCAGCAGCGCGCGACGGAAGGCGTCGTTCTCCAGGAGCCCGTGCCAGTGCGTACCGAGCACGTGGCCCCCGTCGGAGCCCTCGGGCCCCGACACCGAGGACCCCGACACCGAGGACCCCGACACCAGGGCAGGTTCGCCGCTGCGCACCACCCGG
>DASYAZ010000038.1:0-2781 GCA_036501085.1 Pseudonocardiaceae bacterium
CGCCGGGCCAGCCTGCTCGCCCACCCCACTCGTGTGCTGCACACTGACACCCACGGCCACCGTGTGGGTGCCGAATAGGTCATCCATGTCATGCGACGTGGGCATATTCGTGGATCAGCCCGCCGAGTAGGTCGCGGCGTCGCAGGTGCAGGTGCAGGTGCAGGGGCGACGGTGACTCGGGGTCACCGAGTTACCACCGCTCACGTTGCTTGAGTTGACGACGTAGGCGGTGGTCGGGGCAGCGGCCACGCTAGCAGCAGAAGCGGGGGCCAATGCCAGGGTCATCAAGCCGGTGACCAGTGTGGCCCCCGCCAGCACCAGCGAGACCACCCGGTGATCGCCCCACGACACCGCCGCCCTCCCTGTTGTGGTCACTCCACCTGGAGTGGGCAACACCCAGCCCCGCGACCGCACCTGCGACACCGCACTCATCCGCAAGCCAAAGCGCCGCAACGGGGACACGTATCGGTCCGGCATGACTACTCGCTCCTACGCACTTAAGAACATTCGCGGGCGCGCTGCTCGCACCCACTCCCGGGTGACACCGCCCGGGGCTGGGCACCCCTAGCGGCGATGGCGGCACGCGTACCACCGAACAACCAGCCGCCAGCGCCCATCGCAGATGAGGTCTCTCACTGAGCACGCCCACCGCACACGCGGAATTCATTCCGCAGACAGTGCGAGCCACAAACGAACACCACGAATCCAGCACCCGACCAAGGGATGACCACTGTGCCCACAAGGGACAGCCAGCACGTGACCACCACCGGGCGCAGGACCAGCCGGTCTGCTATCGGACCAGGACCCCCCCAGCAGAGGCCGGTCACGAGTTTGAGACGGGGCTGATGCTCCTATGGATGTCAAGCTGCTGACGGCTCGGCTTCGGGTGGGGGCGTGATGATCTGATAGATCTCGCGGGCGATGTAAGGCTTGAGGCAGTGGATGGCTCCGCGGCGGGTTTTGCCTTCGGTGGTGCGGCGGTTGAGGTAGTCGCGGGTGCGGGTGTCGCAGCGCAGCCGGGACAGGGCGATGCGGTAGAGCGCGGCGTTGGCTTGACGGTCGCCGCCGCGATTGAGTCGGCGACGGCTGGTTTTGCCCGAGGACGCCTCCAACGGGCTGACGCTGCACAGGGCGGCAAAGGATGTCTCGCTGCGCAGCCGGTCGGGGTTGTCACCGGCGGCGATGAGCAGGGCGGCGGCGTTGTCTGGGCCGATCCCGCGGCGGGTCAGCAACGTGGGGGTGTGGCTGGTGATGGCTGCGGTGATCTGTTGTTCCAGGTCGCGGATCTCGCTGGTGAGCGCCAGGATGCGCCGGGCCAGTAGCCGCAGGGTGTAGGCGGCGGCGCTGGTGGTGTCCCAGGGTGTGTCGACCTCCAGTTGTGTGCAGCGACGGACGAGCAGGGTGTTGCTTAGGCCCGACAGTGCCTCGCGTAGGGCTGGGTCGGCCGCCACGAGCACGGCTCTGGGGTTGGTTGATCGTCTGGGTCCGGGCCTTGACAGCGGAGGCCTTGGCTAGCTTGAACACCCCGCAGCATTTCTACCGGCCGGTCACCGGCCTTCGCGCTGCTGCTGGCCCGGCCGCTGAGCACCCCCCGGGCGGCGGACTCGGCGTCGATGGTGTCGGTCTTGCCCCGGCGACGGCGGGTGGCCTTGTCCGGTTGGTTGACCTCAATCACCTCGACACCGGCCGCCCGCAGGTGACGGGCTAGTGCCGCACCGGAGGAGCCGGTGCACTCCACCCCGGCCCGTCGCACCGTGCCGAACCGACTTGCCCAGGCCAGCAATGCCCGGTAGCCGGCGGCGGTGGCAGGGAACGTCTCGCTGCTCAGCAGCACACCCAACGGGTTGATCACCGCTGCAGCGTGCAGATCCTTATGGGTATCAACACCAAGAATTACCTCGGCAGTGTCGTCCTGGTCGTGGTGAATCGGCTGGGGCATGCTGGACACGGGTCGTCTGTCTCCTTGATCGCCACGGGAACCGATGGCCGTCGCCGGGCCGGCGTGGGCGGTCAGAACTGTGACGGTGCCCTGTTGACGGCAAGGCCCCTATCGGGACACGCCCACCCGGTCCGGCGACAGCAAGCACCACCCCAAGCCAGGGCCGACAGATCAGTCCCAAGGCATTCACGCCAGTTGCGTTGCGGGTCAGACCATGGCCCGGGATGGCACGCCGGGGATCCTCACATTCAGATCAGGACCTCGGGTGGTACACGCCGATCCTCACAGTTGCGTTGCGCGGAGTCGGAGCAGTCGAGGTCGTTAATCGAGGTTGGTCAGATCACCAGGGCCAGCTCGTCGAAGGCAGCCAGGATCCGTAGGTTTACTGTGTCCTCGGCTCCAAGTTCGTAAAGACCGCGGCGGATATTCTGGATGACGGCGTGCCCGGCGGTGATTACTCGTGCGCAGCGCAGTTGTTTGAGCCCGCGCATCGCCCGCAGTCGGGACTTCAGCCGTCCGTGATCAGCTTCGATCGGATTATTTCCGTATCGCTCGGTGACATGGCAGGCGGCCGGCACCAGCTCGTCGAGTACCCGCGGGTAGGCGGCCGCGTGATCAGTGGTGACCTCAATCGGGGACGGCCCGTGTTCCAGGGCACGGGTGAAGACCCGACGGGCGGCCGCCAGGTCCCGCTTCTCGGCGACCAACACATCGATGACCTGCCCGAACTGGTCGATGGCCCGGTACAGATACACCCACCGCCCGGCGATCTTGGCGTAGGTCTCGTCCACAAACCAGCGATCACCAGGAGCATGTCGACACGGTCGCGCTGCGTCGATCAA
>DASYAZ010000039.1:0-4674 GCA_036501085.1 Pseudonocardiaceae bacterium
CGCCTGGTGGACGTGGCGCAGGACGTGATCGTCCGGGAAGAGGACTGTGGCACCGACCGGTCGATCGTGATGAAGATCGCCGAGCAGGGCGCCGATGGGACGCTGCGCAAGCTGCCGAACATCGAGAACACCGGGACCGGCCGGAGCGTCGCGGAAGAGATCGAGGTCGACGGCAAGGTTGTGGCCGAGGTCGACACCGACACGACCGAGACGCTGATCGACACCCTGGTCAACGCCGGGGTGGACTCGATCAGGACGTTCAGCGTGCTGGTCTGCGAGGCCAAGATCGGTGTCTGCGCCAAGTGCTACGGACGGTCGCTGGCCACCGGCAAGCGGGTCGATGTCGGCGAGGCGGTCGGCATCGTGGCCGCGCAGTCGATCGGTGAGCCGGGTACCCAGCTGACCATGCGTACCTTCCACACCGGTGGTGTGGCCGGGCTGGACATCACCCACGGCCTGCCCCGGATCCAGGAGCTGTTCGAGGCCCGGATCCCCAAGGGCATGGCGCCGATCAGCGAGGTCGACGGCCGGATCAAGATCGAGGAGACCGAGAAGACCCGGAAGATCCTCGTGGTCCCGGACGACGGTGGCGAGGAGATCGCCTACCAGGTGCCGATGCGCTCGCGGCTGATCGTCGCGGACGGCGACCACGTGCACGTCGGCCAGCAGCTGATCCAGGGTGCGGTCAACCCGCACGAGGTGCTGCGCATCCTGGGCTCCCGCGAGGTGCAGCTGCACCTGGTGCACGAGGTCCAGGAGGTGTACCGGTCGCAGGGTGTGTCCATCCACGACAAGCACATCGAGATCATCATCCGGCAGATGCTCAAGCGGGTGAACGTGCTCGAGTCCGGTGACACCGACCTCCTCCCCGGCGAGCTGGTGGAGCGGCCCCGGTTCGAGAACGTCAACCGGTCCGTGGTGGAGCAGAGCGGCACCCCGGCCTCTGGCCGGCCGGTGCTGATGGGCATCACCAAGGCGTCGCTGGCGACGGAGTCGTGGCTGTCCGCGGCCTCGTTCCAGGAGACGACCCGGGTGCTCACCGACGCGGCTATCCACGCCAAGTCGGACCCGCTGCTCGGCCTCAAGGAGAACGTGATCATCGGCAAGCTCATCCCGGCCGGTACCGGCATGCCGCGGTACCGGAGCATCCGGGTCGAGCCCACCGATGACGCGCGCTCATCGGTCTACCCGGCCACCGCCTACGAGGAGGCGCCGAGCTACGCGTTCGGCCAGGGCTCCGGCGAGGCGATCCCGCTCGAGGAGTACGACTTCGGTTCGTACAACCGGTAAGCGGAGTTAGCTGGTCGAGGCGCCCGGCGGCACTGCCGCCGGGCGCCTCGTTCTGTTTAGCCCGACCCTGTGGGGCAGTGCCTAAGGAAGATTCACGCACAGGGAGGAGTCGGCGCCATGGCGACCGAAGACAAGGCGGCCAACAAGGTCACCGAGCTCAAGGGCAAGGCCAAGAAGGAGACCGGCCAGGCCATCGGCAACGAGCAGATGGAAGCCGAAGGCCGCGCCGACCAGGCCAAAGGCAACCTGAAGCAGGCCGGCGAAAAGGTCAAGGACGCGTTCAAGAAGTAACCCGGCGGGGGAGCCCGGGGTGCCACAGCCGGCCCCGGGTTTCTTCATACCTAACGCCAGTACCCGCCCCCTTGCCGTCCCCGCTCGCAGTCCTGCGTGGCGGGCGAGCGCTCCGCGCGGTGATCTTGAAGAGCGCGGTGAGTTATGCCCCACCGGTGGGGCATAACTCACCGCGCTGAGGGGATTCGCGGCTGTGGCTGCCCACGGTGATCCCGGCCTGCACCAGATGCCGCACCCCGAGCACCCGCGCCACCGCACAAGCCCGGCGTCCCGGCACCTGACCGGTAAGCCCGATCAGCGGCCCGGGCACCGCCACCAGCCCCATGCCGTACCCGGCTCGCGTCAACGTGACCAGCCAGGCCATCGTGCTCCTCTTCCCCGGCTGCTGCGAGTGCCAGTCACCCGGACTCGTGGTGTGCTTGGCCCCGAACCAGTGACGGCGCAGGGCTGGCCGGTGTGGGTGGGTTCGCCGGGCGTTCAGCCAGGCGAAGCCAGCCATCCCGGCCGGGCCCCTCCACGCAGCCCTCATCCGCGGCTCGTCAATGCGCGAGCCAGCAGCCCACCGGCGAGCGCCGCCCCGGCCGCGATACCGCCGGTCAGCGCCGGGTGGTGCGACATCCAGAGCTGCGCGCTGCGCTGGTGGGACCGGTCGTCGAAGCTGCCGTGCGCGCCGTGGTCGCTGCCGGTGGGCCGGTCCACCGGGTCGAACAAGTTGTCCGGCCGGCTGCCCGCCGGCACCGGCTGGCTGGTCTGCTGCGCGTCGAAGCCAGTCTTGGCCAGGTACCGGTCGAGCAGCCCCGGGGCCACCTTCTGCGCCAGTAGGGTGGCGGCCGTACTGCCGCCCACCCAGTACTGCTTCCGCTGCGGGTGGTCCGCGGCGTACAGCACACCGCGCGCGGCTACCTCCGGCTGGTAGATCGGCGGCACCGGTTGCGGGTGCCGGGGCAGCCGGGACAGCACCCAGGAGAACTGCGGCGTGTTCACCGCGGGCATCTGCACCACGGTCACCCGCACGTTGGACCCCTCGTGCAGCAACTCGCAGCGCAGCGACTCGGTGAACCCGTTGATCGCATGCTTGGCCCCGCAGTAGGCCGACTGCAACGGGATGCTCCGCTCGCTCAGCGCCGAGCCGACCTGCACGATCGTGCCCGCGTCCCGCGGCCGCATCTGGCTCAGCGCGACCATGGTGCCGTGCACGAAGCCCAGGTAACTCACCTCGGTGACCCGGCGGAATTCGTCCGGGGTGATCTCGGCGAACGGTGCGAACACGGAGGTGAATGCCACATTGATCCACACGTCGATGGGGCCGAACTGGCCCGCTATCTCCGCGGCCGCCTTCTCTACCTGGGCATGGTCGGCTACGTCCGCGGGCACGGCCAGCGCCTGCCCACCCGCCGCGCGCACGTCCTGGGCCGCGCCGTCCAGGCCGGCCTGCCCGCGGGCGATCAGTCCCACGTTGGCGCCGCGGGCCCCGTAGCGCCGCGCGGTGGCGCGGGCGATGCCGGCACTAGCCCCGGTGATGACAACCGTCTGTGTCATGAGATGTTGTGTCCCTTCTGGAATACTCGCTCGGCCACCGGTGTTGGACCCCGTGGCGGCAGGGGACTGGTGACCAGTTCCCGGCTACCCCGCAGGCGTGGTTTCACCGTTGCTGGCAGGAAAAAGGCACCGGGTCCGGCCGCCCCGGCCGTGATCTGCGTTCGCTTTGCCTGTTGGCAAAAGGTTGGGTACGCTAAGGCATCGTGCCCGTGATAAGCGGGCGCGCGTGCGCTAGCGGACCGTAACGCCAGCGCTGGACGGCAGAGGTCACGGCCTCTCGCCCGAAGGCGCGGCGTGCCGAGTGACCAGGCGTGCGGGCCTTTTCCTCTCTCGACTCAAGGCTCCTGCGGGAGCCTGTGTCTCGTGGACATCGCGACACGCCCGACCACGGGGGTCGGAGAGGCAAGGAAAACGGCAGGTCAGAGGCGCCCAAAGCGCCCCGAATTGCCCTGCGCCGCGGGGTGCAGGAACGAGCAAGACAAGACGTCGCGCCAACGGCGCGCTAGGAAGACGGAGACGCGGTGCCCACGATCCAGCAGCTGGTCCGAAAGGGCCGCCAGGACAAGGTGGCTAAGACCACTACCCCGGCCCTGAAGGGCAGCCCTCAGCGCCGAGGCGTCTGCACGCGCGTTTACACCACCACGCCGAAGAAGCCCAACTCTGCGCTGCGCAAGGTGGCCAGGGTCAGGCTGACCAGCCAGATCGAGGTCACCGCCTACATCCCGGGTGTCGGCCACAACCTGCAGGAGCACTCCATCGTGCTGGTGCGGGGCGGCCGGGTGCGCGACCTGCCGGGCGTGCGCTACAAGATCATCCGGGGCGCCCTCGACACCCAGGGTGTGCGCAACCGTAAGCAGGCACGGAGCCGTTACGGCGCGAAGAAGGAGAAGAGCTGACATGCCGCGTAAGGGTCCTGCGACCAAACGGCAGCTCGTCACCGATCCGGTGTACGGGTCGCCGCTGGTGACCGCGCTGGTGAACAAGGTGCTGCGCAGCGGCAAGCGTTCACTGGCCGAGCGGATCGTGTACGGCGCGCTCGAGGGCGCCAAGGACAAGACCGGCAACGACCCGGTGGTCACGCTCAAGCGCGCGCTGGACAACGTGAAGCCCACCCTGGAGGTCCGCAGCCGCCGGGTCGGCGGCGCCACCTACCAGGTGCCGGTGGAGGTGCGGGCATCGCGCAGCACCACGCTGGCGCTGCGCTGGCTGGTCGCCTACTCCCGGTCGCGGCGTGAGAAGACAATGACCGAGCGGCTGATGAACGAGCTGCTCGATGCGAGCAACGGCCTCGGGGCGAGCGTAAAGCGCCGCGAGGACACCCACAAGATGGCCGAATCCAACAAGGCGTTCGCGCATTACCGCTGGTAACGCGCGGCCCGCTTCGGCCGACGACTGACGAAGCAGCGAGGAATCAAGAAGTGGCGACCCAGACCGCCGTAGAGCTTGCCAAGGTCCGCAACATCGGGATCATGGCGCACATCGACGCGGGTAAAACCACGACCACCGAGCGGATCCTGTTCTACACCGGCATCAACTACAAGATCGGTGAGGTCC